>CANJEU010000059.1 GCA_947473445.1 Fidelibacterota bacterium
ACCACGGACGTGACGGGCACGATCGAGCTTCCGGCCGGCACCGAGATGGTTATGCCTGGGGACAACATCTCCATGCAGGTCAACCTGATCGCGCCGATCGCCATGGATGAAGGCCTGCGCTTCGCCATCCGCGAAGGTGGCCGTACCGTCGGCGCCGGCGTCGTTGCCAAGATCACTGAGTAGATAAGATTAACGGCATCCGCCACTCGCGCGGATGCCGTTCACTTTTGGGTATAGGCTATGATTGAAAATCAAAACATTCGCATTCGCCTCAAGGCGTTTGATCATCGCGTGCTCGATCAATCCACGAAGGAGATCGTCAGCACCGCCAAGCGCACGGGCGCGCAAGTGCGCGGTCCTATTCCCCTGCCGACGCGGATCGAGAAGTTCACCGTGAACCGCTCGCCTCACGTCGATAAGAAGTCGCGCGAACAGTTCGAAATTCGGACTCATCGCCGGCTGCTCGATATTGTCGATCCGACTCCGCAGACGGTGGACGCGCTGATGAAGCTCGACCTCGCCGCCGGCGTTGATGTCGAGATTAAGCTTTAAGAACGAATTCGCTCGAAGGTGAGACCAATGCGTTCCGGTTTAGTTGCACAGAAGGTGGGAATGACCCGCCTATTCACCGCGGAAGGCAACCACGTGCCTGTCACCGTGCTTAAGGTTGACGGCGTTCAAGTGGTAGCTCAACGCACACAGGAAAAGGACGGCTACACGGCCGTTCAGCTCGGCATCGGCAGCAAGAAGGCCAAGCGCGTCAATAAAGCGATGCGCGGTCACTTTGCGAAGTCCAATGTTGAGCCCAAGCGTAAGCTCGTCGAGTTCCGCGTCGATGCGGACAAGATGATCGACGTGGGCGCCGAAATATCGGCCGCGCATTTCGTCACCGGTCAGTTCGTCGATGTGACGGGCACGACGGTCGGTAAGGGTTTCCAGGGCCCAATGAAGCGCTGGAACTTCGCCGGTCTTGAAGCCTCGCACGGCGTGTCGGTCTCTCACCGTTCACACGGTTCCACGGGTCAGCGTCAGGATCCGGGTAAAGTGTGGAAGGGCAAGAAGATGGCCGGTCATCTCGGCGTCGAGCGTGTCACCACTCAGAACCTGCAGGTCGTCCAGGTGGACGAAGCGAAGGGTTTCATTTTCGTCAAAGGCGCGGTTCCGGGAAACCCGGGCGGCTACGTGTTCGTGAAGGACTCGGTGAAGCGCAAGCTTCCGAAGGACCTTCCGTTGCCCGCCGGCCTTAAGGCGAAGAAGGACTAATTGCCATGAAGCTGGACATCATCAACCTCGATAAGAAAAGCGTCGGTTCCGTCGACGTCTCCGATGCCATCTTCGGCGTCGAAGTGCGCGGCGACATCATGCACCGCGTCGTGCGCTGGCAGCTCGCCAAGCGTCAGGCCGGCACGCACAAGACCAAGGTCGTCAGCGAAGTCAGCGGCACCACCAAGAAGCCCTACAAGCAGAAGGGCACGGGTTCGGCCCGTCAAGGTTCGCTCCGTTCCGCGCAGATGCGCGGCGGCGGCATCATCTTCGGACCGGTTGTGCGCAGCCACGCTTTCAGCCTGCCGAAGAAGATCCGTATGCTCGGTCTGCGCAGCGCCCTCTCGGCGAAAGCCAAAGACGGCAAGCTGGTCGTGATCGAAAATGCCGCCGGCGGCAAGGAAGCCAAGACCAAGACTCTCGTCGCGCAGCTTAAGAAGCTCGGCTGGACCTCGGCGCTGATCGTTGACGGTGCGCAGGTGGACGAGGGCTTCGCCCGCGCCGCCCGCAACATCCCCGGCATCGACGTGCTGCCCACCCAGGGCGCGAACGTGTACGACATCCTGCGCCGCGATACCTTGGTGCTTACCAAGGCGGCGCTCGAGAAGCTTGAGGAGCGCCTGAAATGAGCCCGGTAAATAAGCCCGTCAAAAAGGCCTCGAAGAAAGCCTCTCCGAAGACCGTGAACGTTGCCGGCCTCTACGACTTCATCAGCGCTCCGATGATCACGGAAAAGGCGACGATGGCCTCCGAGCACAATCAGTTTGTGTTCCGCGTGCCGATCACCGCGACGAAGCCGGATATCAAGCAGGCTGTTGAAACGCTGTTCAAGGTCCAAGTCACCGCCGTGAACACGCTCATCACCAAGGGCAAGTTGAAGCGCTTCCGCGGCCGTCCTGGCCGTCGCGCCGATGTGAAAAAAGCCATCGTGACGCTGGCCGCCGGCCAGTCGATCGATGTGACCACGGGACTCTAAGTCATGGCTTTGAAATCATTTAATCCAGTTACGCCGTCACTGCGCGGCACGGTGCTGGTCGATCGTTCCGACCTGCACAAGGGCAAGCCGGTCAAACATCTGACCGAAGGCATGCACTCGACGGGTGGTCGTAACCATCGCGGCGTGATCACCTCGCGCTTCATGGGCGGCGGTCACAAGCGTCGTTACCGCACCATCGACTTCAAGCGTAAGAAGCGCGACATGTTCGCGGTCGTCGAACGCCTCGAGTACGATCCGTACCGCACCGCGTTCATCGCGCTGGTAAAGTATGAAGACGGCGAGCTCGCCTACATCCTGGCGCCGCAGCGTTTGAAGGCCGGCGATAAAGTCGTCGCCGCCGAAGCCGCGGACATTAAGCCGGGCAATGCGATGCCGCTCAAGAACATGCCGGTCGGCACCATCGTCCATAACGTCGAGCTGAAGCTCGGCCGTGGTGGTCAGCTTGCTCGTTCCGCTGGCTGCTATGCGCAGCTCATCGGCAAGGACTCTGGCTACGCGCAGATCCGCCTGTCTTCAGGCGAAGTGCGCATGGTCCGTTCGGAATGCATGGCGACAGTTGGCGCCGTGTCCAACCCCGATAACCAGAACATCAATTTCGGTAAAGCCGGCCGTATGCGCTGGCTGGGTTTCAAGCCGCATAACCGCGGCGTCTCGATGAACCCGGTCGACCATCCGCTCGGCGGCGGTGAAGGCAAAACCTCGGGAGGCCGTCATCCGGTCACTCCCTGGGGCAAGCCGACGAAGGGCAAGCGCACGCGCAATAACAAGCGTACGCAAAACCTCGTCATACGCAGCCGTCACTTGGCGAAGAAAAGTTAAGGAGAGCGACCGTGGCACGTTCAGTTTGGAAAGGTCCTTTCGTCGACGGCTATCTCTTGAAGAAAGCCGAGACGGTACGCGGTTCAGGCCGCAACGAAGTGATCAAGACGTGGTCTCGTCGCTCGACGATCCTGCCGCAGTTTGTCGGCCTGACGTTTGGCGTACACAACGGCCATAAGCATGTTCCGGTGCTCGTCACCGAGCACATGATCGGACACAAGTTCGGCGAATTCGCGCCCACGCGTACTTTCTATGGCCATACCGGCGATAAGAAAGCCGCGTCGCCCGGCGCCAAGAAGGACTAAGTCATGAGCAAGAAAAGCGCGCCGCGCCGCGTCGGCGAAACCGAAGCCAGGGCTTTCTCGCGTTCCATTCGCGTCAGCCCGCGCAAGCTTAACCTGATGGCCCAGCTGATCCGCGGCAAAAGCGCCGAAGCTGCGTTGGCCGAACTCACCTTCAACAAGCGCCGCATCGCGCTTGAAGTGAAGACCGTTCTCGAGTCCGCGATCGCGAATGCCGAGAACAACCACCAGCTCGACGTCGATCAGCTCTTCGTCGCGCAAGCCTACGTCGGCAAGTCGATTGTGATGAAGCGTTGGAGCCCGCGTGCGCGCGGCCGCGTCGGTCACATCGTGAAGCCATTCAGCAATCTCACGATCATTGTTCGTGAGAAAGGGGAGACGGCCTAATGGGTCAGAAAGTCAATCCAATCGGTCTCCGTCTGGGCATCAACCGGACCTGGGATTCCCGTTGGTACGCGGCGCGCGGTCAGTACGCGATGCTGCTGCACCAGGATCTCGAGATTCGTGAATACCTCAAGAAGCGCCTGGCTCAGGCCGGCGTTGCGCGCATCATCATCGAGCGTCCCGCGAAGAAGGCCCGCATCACCATTCACACCGCTCGTCCGGGCGTCGTGATCGGTAAGAAGGGCGCGGACATCGAAGTGATCCGCAAGGACCTGCAGAAGATGACCGGCAGCGAAGTTCATCTGAACATCGTTGAAATCCGCAAGCCGGAAATCGACGCGCAGCTCGTGGCCGAAAACATTGCTCAGCAGCTCGAGCGCCACGTGGCGTTCCGTCGCGCCATGAAGCGCGCCGTGCAGTCTGCGATGCGTCTCGGCGCCGGCGGCATTCGTATCACGTGCGCCGGCCGTCTAGGCGGCGCGGAAATCGCGCGTGTTGAATGGTACCGTGAAGGCCGCGTGCCCCTGCACACGCTCCGTGCCGATATCGATTACGGCGAAGGCACCGCGATGACCACCTACGGCACTTGCGGTGTGAAGGTGTGGATCTTCAAGGGCGAAATTCTCGAACACGATCCGATGGCGCAGGACAAGCGCGCCAGCGGCGACGTCCAAACCCCGCGCCCCGACGCGCGCGGTTAAGCATTAGAAACGGAAACACGTCGTCATGTTGCAACCGAAACGCACTAAACACCGTAAGGCCTTTAAGGGCCGCATTCACGGCGTCGCCAAGGGCGGCTCGAGCTTGAACTTCGGATCTTATGGTCTGAAGGCTCTTGAACCCGAGCGCGTGACCGCGCGTCAGATCGAAGCGGCTCGCCGCGCTCTTACGCGCTTCATGAAGCGCCAGGGTCGCGTCTGGATCCGCATCTTCCCGGATGTGCCGGTGTCCAAGAAGCCCGCCGAAGTCCGTCAGGGTAAGGGTAAGGGCACGCCGGAATTTTGGGTGTGCCGCATTAAGCCGGGCCGCATCATGTTTGAAGTGGACGGCGTGACGGCGGAAATGGCCCGTGAAGGCTTTACGCTCGCCGCGGCGAAACTCCCGATCAAGACCAAAATGGTCTCGCGTATTGGAGCCTAAGAGATGAGCACAGCAAAAGACCTCCGCGGCAAGAACGCCGAAGAACTTGAAGGCCAGATCGGCGACCTGAAGAAGGAGCAGTTCAACCTGCGCTTCCAGAAGGCCTCCGGCCAGCTGACCAACACCGCCCAATTCGGGCGCGTCCGCCGCGAAATCGCGCGGATTAAGACAATTCTGCGGGAACGCAGCAGTTCCAAAGCTGCGTCGTAAGCGGGAAGGAAGAAGAAGATGCCGAGACGTATTCTCCAGGGCGTGGTCGTAAGCGACAAAGGCGACAAGACCGTAATTGTGCGCGTTGAACGCCGCATGATGCACCCGATTTATAAGAAGTTCATTCGCCGCAGCAAAAAGTTCGCGGCTCATGACGAAGGCAACACCGGCAAGATCGGCGACGTGGTGCGTATCCGTGAATGCGCGCCGATCTCGAAGACAAAGAAATGGGAACTTGTCCTGGACAAGGCCGAGTAATCGGAACCCTCCAGGCTTAAGGACGTAAAACCATGATTCAGATGCAATCCAATTTGGATGTTGCCGACAACTCTGGCGCCAAGCGCGTCATGTGCATCAAAGTGCTCGGCGGCTCCAAACGTAAATTCGCGGCGATCGGCGATGTCATCGTCGTCTCCGTGAAGGACGCCATTCCGCGTGGCCGCGTGAAGAAGGGCGATGTTCATCGCGCCGTCATCGTGCGCACTGCCAAGGAATTGCGCCGCGCCGACGGCACCGCGATCCGCTTCGATCACAACGCCGCCGTGCTCATCAACAAGCAGGGCGAGCCTATCGGCACCCGTATCTTTGGACCGGTCACGCGCGAACTTCGTTCCAAGAAGTTCATGAAGATCGTTTCTCTGGCGCCGGAGGTGATCTAAATGGCCAAGATGAAGATTAAAAAGGGCGATAACGTCATCGTCCTCACCGGACGCGACAAGGGCAAGACCGGCACGGTCATCAAAGCTCTGCCGACGGAATCTCGCGTGATCGTTCAAGGCGTGAATCTCGCCAAGCGTCACACGCGCCAGACGGCGCAGGAACGCGGCGGCATCATCGAGAAAGAAGCCTCGATCCACGTTTCGAACGTGGCGCACGTCGATCCGAAAGAAAGCAAGTCGACCCGGGTCGGCTACAAGACTCTCGATGACAAAAGCAAGGTCCGCATTGCTCGGCGGTCCGGCGAAGTCATCGATTAGGAAGGACGAAAGCCATGACGCGTTTACGCAAGCAATATGACGAAGTGGTCCGCAAGGCCCTGGTCGAGAAGTTCGGCTACAAGAACCCGATGTCGGTTCCCAAGCTGACCAAGATCGTCCTCAACATGGGCGTCGGCGAAGCTTCGCAGGACAAGAAGAAGATCGAAGGCGCGGTCGAGAACATGACTGCGATCGCCGGTCAGAAGCCGAACATCACCAAGTCGAGCAAGGCAATCGCGAACTTTAAGCTTCGCGAAAACCAGATGGTCGGCTGCAGCGTCACCCTGCGCAAGACTCGTATGTACGAATTCTTGGATCGCCTGGTGAACGTCGCGCTTCCGCGCGTTCGTGACTTCCGCGGCCTCAACGGCAAGAGCTTCGACGGCGCCGGCAACTACAACATGGGCCTCAAGGAACAGATCGTGTTCCCGGAAATCGATTACGACAAGATCGACAAGGTCCGCGGAATGAACATCACCATCTGCACGACGGCAAAGACCGACGAGGAAGCGCGCGCGCTGCTCGAAGGTTTCGAAATGCCGTTCCAGAAATAGGCGGGCGAGGGATCCCATGGCGAAGACAAGCACAGTTGAACGCGACACCAAGCGCCGCCGGATGGCGAAGTCGCTCGGCGGCAAGCGTAAGAAGTTGAAGG
This sequence comes from Fidelibacterota bacterium, assembly GCA_947473445.1. GTDB lineage: Bacteria > Pseudomonadota > Alphaproteobacteria > Rhodospirillales > Rhodospirillaceae > SHVO01. The sequence goes on from CANJEU010000059.1 coordinate 6,748, forward strand.
CGATCATCATGGATCGCGACACCAACGATGAAGACCGCTTCGCGGCCGTTATCAAGTTGTCGCAGGTTCCGCGTAATTCCTCGAAGGTCCGCATCCGTAATCGGTGCGCCCTGACGGGTCGTCCGCGCGCCACCTATCGTAAGTTCAAAATGGCGCGCAACAAGCTGCGTGATCTTGCCTCCAAAGGGCAGATCCCCGGCATGGTTAAGTCGAGCTGGTAAGGAGCAGATCAAGTGTCAATGACAGATCCCGTTGGTGATTTGTTGACCCGCATCCGTAATGGACAGCGGGCGAACAAAGCGACAATCACGACGCCGGCCTCGAAGCTGCGTGAAAACCTGCTGACCGTTCTGGAGCGCGAAGGCTACATCCGCGGCTTCGAACGCTATTCGGTGCGCGATGGCATCGACGAGCTGAAGGTCGAACTCAAGTACAATGAAGGCGAGCCGGTCATCACCAAGATCGAGCGCATCTCGAAGCCGGGACGCCGCGTGTATGCGAAGATCGCGGACTTGCAGAAGGTCTATAACGGCCTTGGCATCTCCATTCTCTCGACGCCCCGTGGCGTCATGTCTGACGCGGAAGCACGCACGGCCAACGTTGGCGGTGAAGTGCTCTGCCAAGTCTTCTAAGCGTACTAAGTGTTCTAACGAACACGGATTGAAGGAAGCGTACGATGTCACGTGTAGGCAAATATCCGGTCGCCATTCCGAGCGGCGTTACGGTCACCATGGCGGGCAACCTCGTCACGGTGAAGGGCAAGCTCGGCGAGCTGAAGCTCGACACCAGCGAAGACGTTGAAGCCAGCGTCACCGACGGCAAGGTGTGGGTGAAGGCTAAGGGCGAAACCAAACGCGCTCGTGCGCTGTGGGGAACCACGCGCGCCACCATCAACAACATGGTGAAGGGCGTCAGCCAGGGCTACAAAAAGACCCTCGACATCACCGGCGTCGGCTTCAAGGCCGCCGCTCAGGGCAAGAAGCTCAACCTCTCGCTCGGCTTCTCGCACGATGTCGTCTACGACATTCCGGCCGGAATCGAAGTGAAGACGCCGACCGCAGTGCAGATCGAAATCAGCGGCGCCGATCGTCAGAAGGTTGGTCAGGTCGCGGCCGAAATCCGCTCCTACAAGCCGCCTGAGCCCTACAAGGGCAAGGGCATCAAATATTCTGACGAGTTCATCCTGCGCAAAGAAGGCAAGAAGAAGTAGGGCGCCCGCTCAGAAATTGAGCGCCAAGGGATTTAGCGACAAGGGATTTAGCGATGAGCACCACCAAAATTCGGGCCGAGCGCCGCAAGCAGCGTACGCGCTTTGCCATCAAAGCGACGGCGCATGGCCGTCCGCGCCTTTCGGTCTTCCGATCGGGCCGGCACATCTATGCCCAGATCATTGCCGACGACGACGGCCGTACGGTCGCCGCGGCCTCGAGCGTCGATACCGACCTCAAGGGCAAACTGAAAGTCGGCGCTTCCAAGGCCGCTGCCGCTGAAGTCGGCAAGCTGCTCGCCGAACGCGCGGTGAAGGCCGGCGTCAAGGAAGTGGTTTTCGATCGCGGTGGTTATTTGTTCCACGGGCGCGTGAAGGCTTTGGCCGAAGCGGCGCGTGAAGCCGGCCTGTCGTTCTAGGCTGGTAAGTAAGGGAAATAAGATATGGCACGGACACCAACTGGGACCTCTGATCGCGGCGGCGAACGCCAGGGCAGAGGCGGCGAACGTGGGGAACGCGGTGGACGCCGCGACCGCGAAGGCGGTCGTGGTGGCGAGCGCGAGCGTGACGACGAATTCGTCGACAAGCTGGTGCACATCAACCGCGTCGCCAAAGTCGTAAAGGGCGGACGTCGTTTCGCTTTCGCAGCGCTCGTCGTTGTCGGCGATGCCAAGGGCAAAGTCGGTTACGGTTCGGGCAAGGCGCGCGAAGTGCCGGAAGCCATCCGTAAGGCGACCGATGCCGCCAAGCGCAACATGATTAAGGTGCCGCTGCGCGAAGGCCGCACTTTGCATCATGACCTGTACGGCCGCTTCGGCGCCGGCAAAGTCATCCTGCGTTCGGCTCCGGCCGGTACCGGCATCATCGCCGGCGGCCCGATGCGCGCAGTGTTCGAAACGATGGGCATTCAGGACATCGTTTCCAAGAGCGTCGGCAGCAACAACCCGCACAACATGGTGAAGGCAACCTTTGCGGCCCTTCAATCCATGACCAGCCCGCGTAGCGTGGCTGCCAAGCGCGGCAAGAAAGTCGCCGACATCATCGGACGCCGCGAAGAAGGCGGTAAAGAAGTGGCGAAGGAAGCCTAGTCATGGCTGAGAAGAAAAAGACCGTTACCGTCACCCAGATCCACAGCGCAGCGGGCCGTTTTGCCAGCCAGCGTGAAACCTTGATCGGGCTGAAGCTCAACAAGATCCGTCGTACGTCGACCCTGGAAGACACCCCGGCGGTCCGCGGCATGATCAATAAAGTAAAACACCT
>CANJEU010000060.1 GCA_947473445.1 Fidelibacterota bacterium
CATCGCTGGATCAGAAACAATCTTGCCAACGGGACGCTCTCGGGCACGAAGCTGCGGATGACGCTCAAGGGCAAGACGATGGAGGATCTCGATCCGACCGAGATGCTTCTCACATCTTCAATCACCGGCATGACGGTCACCTACATGGCGCAGATGCCAAAGGTACGGGACACCAATGCCGAAATGGCGCTGACTCTAGGCGAGTTGAAACTCGACGTGACCAGCGGCCATGTGCCAGATGCTTTTTCGGGTAAAGGCTTGCGCATTCCCAGCGCGCTGCTGCGCATGAAGGGCCTCGGCTCGGGAACCGAGATCGCTGATTTCAAGATCAAGATCGCCGGTGACTTTGGCGATGCCATGCGGCTCATCGACAACGAGCCCCTGGTGTATTCGACCAAGATGGGCGTCGACCCGACCAAGGCGACAGGTTCGGCCGACGTCGACCTCTCCATTGAATTCCCGCTCGTATCCGAGCTCAAGCTGAGTCAGGTCCGCATCGGCGTGAAAGCGCAGACCGAACAGGTCGGACTTGCCGATGTGGCGTTCGGCTTACCCCTCACGAACGGCAAGATGAGCCTCGTGCTCGATGATTCGGGAATGGACGTTGCGGGCACGGCCTCGCTCGGCGGAATTCCAACGAAGCTGGAATGGCGCGAGAATTTTTCCGGTGGTGAGTTCCGCAGCAAGTACGTCTTAGATCCCATTGTGTCCAACGCGCAGCGACCGCTCGTCGGCCTTTCGACCATGCCGTTCATCCCGCCCTATATCGACGGCAATGTCGCCGCGCACGTGACCTATACGGTCTTCCGCGACCAAACGCGCCATATGGAGGCGGACGTCGATTTGACCGGCCCCGCCATGGCGCTGCCTGAGGTCGGGTGGAAGAAGGCGGCCGGTGTGGCGGCGCAGGGAAAGATCGTCGCGAAGTTCGTCAACGATCGCCTCGAGGAAGTGCCCTCCTTTACCGTGACGTCGGGGGACGATCTCAGCGTCGAGGGATCGGCGACCTTCGGCGATGGTCGCACCATGACCTCGCTGATCATCAAGCCCAGCACGGCCGGCGAGTCGAAATTAAGCCTCGAGATGAAGCGCAACGGCGAAGGTTACGACGTCGTCGCGGAAGGATCGGCATTCAATGCCGCCGAATTTATCAAGGAGATGAACCGCGAAGACCGTCAGACCGCCGAGGAGAAGGCGGCTGGGCCGCTTCCCATGACCGTGCGCGCATCGTTCTATCGCACCTGGATGACTAAGGACGACGATTTCCGGAATGCAACGCTGACCTATGAGCGCACACGCGCTGGCGTTCAGGCTGTCGACTTTAAAGCGTCGGTGAACGGCACTGTGCCTGTGAGTTTGATGCTCTCGTCGAAAGATGGCGTGCGCAAGTTCAAGGGTGAGAGCGAGGATGGCGGCGCGGTGGTGCGGGCGCTCGGTCTGTTCCGCGACATCGTCGGCGGGCACCTTGAAGTGAACGGCGATGTCGCGCCCGACGGCACGATGACCGGCATTGCCGGCATCAAGGATTTCCAGTTGGTCGAGGCGCCTGTGCTCGCGCGCCTTCTCTCGGTCGCGGCGCTGACGGGGATTCTCGATGAGCTGCGCGGCGGCGGCATTTCATTCAGCACGCTCCGCCTGCCGTTCTCTTATGCGAATTCCCAGGTGACGATCGAAGACGGCGAGATGTACGGAAGCGCCCTCGGCATCACTGCGAAGGGCACCTATAGTTTTGCCAATTCGAACATGGATATGAGCGGCACGCTCATCCCGGCCTATGCCATCAACGCGGCGCTCAATTCGATTCCGCTGCTCGGCGATCTGATCACCGGCGGGGATAAAGGCAGCGGCATCTTCGCGGCGACCTACACCTACCGGGGGCCCATCGCGACGGCTGAGCCGTCCGTGAATCCACTGGCGGCGCTGGCCCCTGGCTTCCTGCGCCGGATCTTCGATATCTTCCAGAGCAAGCCACGCTCCGAGGCCGCGACCCTACCGCCCGCAGGCCAACCCGGTCCGGGCATCGTCAACCAGCGCTAGCTGATCTTGATGATGGCGTGACGCTTCTTGCCCGCGCTCAGCTTGATCATACCGTTCACCGCCGCGCTGGTCTGAACATTCAGGTTTTCGTCGTCCAGCTTCTGATCGTTAAGCTTCGCCCCGCCGCCACGGATCAGCCGCCGCGCCTCGCTATTGGTTTCGGCAAGGCCGGCCTTCTGCAGCAAGCTCCATGCTGGAATGCCCGCGCCGAAATCCGCGCTGGTCATTTCCACCGTGGGCAGGTCGTCACCAATGCCGCCCTGCTCGAACGTCTTCCGCGCGGTCTCGGCTGCATCCTGCGCGGCCGCTTCCCCGTGCAACAGACGCGTTGTCTCGAGCGCCAGGACCTTCTTCGCGTCATTGATCTCGTTGCCCGTCAATTTCTCCAGGCGAGCGATCTCATCGAGCGGGAGCGTCGTGAATAGCTTGAGGAAGCGCACGACATCGCCGTCCTCGGTGTTCCGCCAAAATTGGTAGTAGTCGTACGGGGTAAAGCGATCAGCATTGAGCCAAACGGCGCCTTGGACGCTCTTGCCCATCTTCGCGCCCGACGATGTCGTTATGAGAGGGCATGTGAAGCCAAACAATTCAGTTTGAGCAATACGGCGGCCAAGCTCCACCCCTTGCACGATGTTTCCCCACTGATCGGATCCGCCGAGCTGAAGGGTGCACCCGAAGCGTTTGGTGAGTTCTACGAAATCGTACCCCTGCAAGATCATGTAGTTGAACTCAAGGAACGAAAGCGGCTGCTCGCGCTCAAGACGCAGGCGCACACTATCCATGGTCAGCATGCGATTGATGGTGAAGTGGGGGCCAATTGTACGCAAGAAGGGGATGTACTGGAGCTGGTCCAGCCATTCAGCGTTGTTCGCGATGATCGCGTCACACGGTCCATCTCCGTACTTCAGAAAACGCGAGAAGCCTCTTTTCTGAGAAGCGATTCTCGTGTTGATCGTCGCATCATCAACGAGCACGCGCGTTTCATCGCGCCCCGAAGGATCGCCAATCTTGGTGGTGCCTCCGCCCATGAGCGTAATAGGCCGGTGGCCTGTCTGCTGAAGCCAATGGAGCATCATGATCGAGACGAGGTTCCCGATATGGAGGCTGTCGGCCGTGGCGTCGTAGCCGACATATGCCGTGATCGTGCCCTGGGACGCTTTCGTATCCAGGCCTTCCAAGTCGGTGCACTGGTGCAGGAAGCCACGCGATGTCAGCGTCTGGATCAATTCTGATTTGTAAGCAGCCATGGGACGCTCGATCTATAGGCGGTTGGAAGGCGAAATAGGCGTATTCGCCCTGCGAAGGGCTGATTATCATAAGTCCCACGGCCGTACAAATCTCGCCCGGTGGTATTTAAATGCCCGCAGCAACGCCCCAACACCGCCCCTTGCGTATCATCGGTTTGATGAGTGGCACCTCTATGGACGGGGTCGATGCGGCCTTTGTCGAAACCGATGGCCAAAGCCACGTCGTTCTTGGCGGGCACGCCTCGACACCCTTTGGCGATACCTTCCGCACCAGGCTTAAGGCCTTTGTCGCCGCGGTCCCCGAGCGCGGCGCCGCGTCTGACGAACACGCGATTGAGATCGCCTTAACCGATCTGCATGTTGAAGCCGTCGAACGCCTGCTCGTGGCTACCAAGATGCGGCGCGATCAGATCGACCTCATTGGATTTCATGGACAGACCATCTGGCACCGTCCGCATCAAGGTGCGACGTGGCAAATGGGCGATGCGCGACGGCTCGCAGACGCCACGGGAATTACGGTCGTCTCGGATTTTCGCAGCGCCGATGTCGCCGCGGGTGGGCAAGGCGCGCCGCTGGTGCCGGTGTTTCACGCCGCGCTTGCGCGCGACATTGAAAGGCCGCTTGCGGTCGTCAATATCGGCGGTGTGGCGAACGTGACGTGGATCGGCGGTGACGACACCCTTGTGGCGTTCGATACGGGAACCGGAAACGCGCTGATCGATGATTGGGTGTCCAAGCACGCAGGCCAGCCAATGGATCTCGACGGACGCATCGCTGCCAGCGGCCGCGTGCATGAGGACATCGTCACGTCCATGCTGGCCCATCGCTATTTTGACCAGCCGCCGCCGAAGTCGCTTGATCGGCACGACTTCACGCTTGCCCCGGTCGCGCTGTTGTCCACACCCGACGGCGCGGCGACGCTGACGGCATTTACGGCCGCCGCCATTGCGCGCGGCCTGGAACACTGTCCTGCAAAACCGAAGCGGCTGTTGGTGACAGGCGGCGGGCGGCACAATCCGACGCTGATGGCTGAGATCAGCCGATACGCCGGATTAAAGGCCGAAAGCGTTGATGCCCAGGGCTGGCAAGGTGATGCGGTCGAGGCGCAAGCGTTCGCCTATCTCGCCGCGCGCACGGTGCGGGGATTGCCGATCTCATTTCCGGGAACGACGGGAATTGCCGCGCCGCTGGCGGGAGGCGTCGTAACGCCTCCCCAGCAGCAAAAGGCCGCGATCGCTTAAACCTGCGCGACTCTCTTTTTATTGCCCTGCGCGCCGGCGCCAAGGCGCATGTCCAGGTACGAATTCACCGAATTCGTCACGTTGTCCATGTGGTCCTTGAAGAAGTGGTTGGCACCCTTCACCAACTGATAGTCGATGGTGATGTTCTTCTGAAGCTTGAGTTTGTTCGCGAGCTTTTCGACCGACGGCTCCGGCACGACGTCATCATCGGTGCCTTGCAGAATGAGACCGGACGACGGGCACGGGGCCAGGAACGAGAAGTCGTACATATTGGCCGGCGGAGCGATCGAGATGAAACCTTCGATCTCCGGGCGGCGCATGAGAAGCTGCATGCCAATCCACGCGCCGAATGAGAAGCCGGCGACCCAGCAGGCCGAGGCGTTGGGGTTCACAGACTGCAGCCAATCGAGCGCCGCAGCGGCATCGGACAGTTCGCCCTGACCGTTATCGAAATCGCCTTGCGAGCGGCCAACACCGCGGAAGTTGAAGCGAACGACCGAGAAGCCCTTCTTCACGAAGACATAATAAAGGTTATAGGCAACCTTGTTATTCATCGTGCCGCCGTGCTGCGGATGCGGATGAAGGATGACGGCGATCGGAGCGCGGGGGACTTCGCTATGGTGGTAGCGGCCTTCCAGACGCCCCTCGGGGCCGGCAAAAATCACTTCAGGCATTTCTGGTCCTTTAAAGCGGGGCGCTGGTGTAACGGTCGTGGCCGTTCAACGACCCGGCAGGCGGCGATTATTTAGGGTAACGCCTATCCAGGTGCAAACGGCAAATCACGCGCAAACCAGCGGAGCGGCGGCGGAAAGGCGGGATCGGAGCGCACTATACATCGAGGCGTGCGCCAAACGCTCTAAAATTCCGCAAATCACTCGTTTTTGTAATGAAAAATCAATGACTTAGATGGCCACCAAGAACCCTTCTGGAACGCCCCTGGATGGTGTTAAAAGCCTTCATGGCCGACACCGCCCTTAGCTATCTCGATCACAATGCCACGACACCTCTGCTGCCCGAGGCCGCGACGGCAGTCCGGAACTGCTTGGATGTGTTTGGGAATCCGTCCTCGGTTCACAAAGCCGGACGCCGTGCGCGGGCGCTGATGGAGGATGCGCGCGAGCATCTGGCGGGCGCCACCGGCGCCTCAGCGGCCGAGATCACCTTTACCTCGGGCGGCACGGAAGCCAACACACTGGCCCTGCGCGGTCTTGTCGCGGCGCAAGGCTGCAAGAGCGTGATCGTCTCCGGCCTCGAGCACGCGTCCGTTCTGGCCGTGGTCCCTGGCGCGACGGTGATCGCGGGCGATGTCCGCGGCGCCGTTGACCTCAACGCCCTTGAAGACGCTCTCAAGACTGTGCCGCGCCCGGCTTTGATCTGCTTGATGCTCGCCAACAACGAGACGGGAGTCCTCCAGCCGCTCGATGCTGCCATCGCGCTCGCGCGGACCTATGGCGCCTATCTCCACTGCGATGCGGTCCAGGCCTTCGGCAAGGTGCCCATCGATTTTTCGACACTCGTTGTCGATAGCATGAGCCTCTCGGGGCACAAGGTCGGCGGCCTCAAGGGGATTGGTGCGCTGCTCGTGCGGCGCGGCCTTGATATCGCGGCTGATATTGTCGGCGGCGGCCAAGAATGCCGGCGCCGCGCGGGCACGGAGAATGTCACTGGTATCGTGAGCTTCGGAGCAGCCGCACGCGAAGTGCCGCGCCTTTTGGCCGGTGCGCCCCGGATCCGTGGTTTGCGCGACCAGATCGAAACAAGCGTGCGCCGCATCGCGCCGCAGGCAAAGGTCTTCGGCGACTCGCTTGCGCGCCTTCCCAATACAAGCTGCATCTCGCTTGCGAACGTGACCAGTGAAACCCAAGTCATGCGTCTTGATCTGGCTGGCGTTGCGGTCAGTGCGGGATCGGCATGCTCGTCGGGTAAAATCGCCCCGTCGCACGTTCTGCTGGCCATGGGCATCAGTCCTGCCGAGGCAAAAAGCGCGATCCGCATCAGCTTGGGATGGAGCAGTACCGAAGCCGATGTTGCTCATTTTATCGAGGCCTGGCAGCCGCTGGCGCTCAGCGCCGCAGCCTAATCAAATCGAGTTGATCATGACCAAAGTGATATTCGTGGAAAAGAACGGTGCGCAGAAGGAGGCCTTCACGGACTCCAAGACGACGCTGCTGCACATCGCGCAGGCCAATGACATTGACATGGAAGGCGCGTGCGAAGGTTCCATGGCGTGCTCGACCTGCCACGTTATCGTCGCCGACGCGTGGTACGGGAAGCTGCCGCCGCCGACGGAAGCCGAAGCCGATATGCTTGATCTGACCTATGGTGTCAGTCGGACCTCGCGTTTGGCGTGCCAGATCGTCGTCACCGAGGCTCTTGATGGGCTGACGGTGAGCATGCCCCAATCGACGCGCAATATGATGGAATGAGTTCTGTGACGCAGGCAAAGACGCGCATTGTGGTAGCGATGTCTGGCGGAGTTGATAGCTCCGTCACGGCGGCGCTTTTGCATGCGCAAGGCTACGACGTCGTCGGCCTTACCATGCAGCTCTACGATCATGGCGCCGCGACCGCCAAGAGCAAGACCTGCTGCGCCGGTCAGGACATCTATGACGCGCGCCGCGTGGCGGACCGGATCGGCATTCCCCACTACGTCGTCGACTACGAAACCAATTTCAAAGCCGAAGTCATGGATCGGTTCGCCGATTCCTACATCCGCGGCGAGACGCCGGTGCCCTGCGTGCTTTGCAATCAGACGGTCAAGTTTCGCGACCTCTTGAAAGCCGCGAAGGACCTCGGCGCCGACGCTCTCGCGACCGGCCATTATGTCCAACGCATCGAAGGACCTCACGGCGCCGAACTCCACCGCGCGGTGGATGCGGACCGGGATCAGAGCTACTTCCTGTTTGCGACCACCCAGGCGCAGCTCGATTTCGTGCGCTTTCCGTTAGGTGGTCTGACAAAGCCGGAGGCGCGCGCCCTCGGCGCATCGTTCGATCTGCATGTGGCCGACAAGCCCGATAGCCAGGACATCTGCTTTGTGCCGAACGGCCGTTATGCCGATGTCATCCAGAAACTACGGCCCGATGCCGCGGTCGCAGGCGACATCGTGCATCTTGATGGACGTGTCATGGGCCGTCATGCCGGCGTGATCAATTACACGGTGGGGCAACGCCGCGGCCTCGGCGTCGGCGGTGAAGTTGACCCGCTCTACGTCGTCCATGTGGATCCGGAGCGCGCGCAGGTCATCGTAGGGCCGAAAGAAGCCCTGCTCCGCACGGCCTTTGAAATCCACAGTGTGAATTGGCTGGGTGGCGGGGAGGGGCCCTCGACCGACGGCACGCCGTTCCATGTGAAGCTACGCAACACCCAGGCGCCCATGGCCGCGACGGTCTTCGGTGAAGGCAACGGAAAGGCGAAAGTGGTTCTCGCGGAAGCTGAAGTTGCCGTGACGCCCGGCCAGGCCTGTGTGTTCTATGACGGCAACCGCGTATTCGGTGGCGGGTGGATCGCCCGTGATGTAGGCGTGGCCCGCGTGCCCCACAACTTACGCCGTGGGGCCGCGGTCGTCGCGGTCTAGCCGATCACTTTCTCGACTTCGTTCAGGATTTCGCCGGACTTCACAAGCGCCATCATGGCGTTGTGATCGGGGAACAACGGACGATCGACTTCAAGATGTTTCACATGCTTGCGGATCACTTCGCGGGCCTTTTGCGTGCCGCGACCCGGCGTGAATTCGCGGAAATCGAGCGCCTGCGCGGCGGCCATGAATTCAATACCTAGAACGCCATACGCATTCTCGATGATCTGGCCGTTCTTCAGGGCCGTGTTCATGCCCATGGAGACGAAGTCTTCCTGGTCGGCGGCCGCCGGAATCGATTGGATCGACGCCGGGGCCGAAAGGATACGCTGTTCGACGATCAGGTGATCGGCGGTGTACTGGCTCAGCATCAGGCCCGAGAAGAAGCCCGGCGAATGCGCGAGGAAGTCGGGCAGACCTTGCGAGAGCGCCGGATTGGTCAAACGGTTCAAGCGGCGTTCAGAGAGCACGGACACCATAGTGATCGCGATACCGGCCATATCCATGGGAAGCGAGACCGGAGAGCCCTGGAAGTTTGCACCAGTGAGGGTGAGGTTTTCTTCCGGGATGAAAATGGGGTTATCGGCGACGCCATTGAGTTCAATTTCGACCTGCGAGCGGGCGTAAGCGACGGCGTCACGCGCCGCACCGATGACCTGCGGCGTCGAGCGCATCGAATAGGCGTCCTGCACTTTGGTCTTCATCTTGCCGGTCAGCAAATCCGAGCCGTCGATGACCTTGGAGATATAGGCGGCCGAAGCGATGGCGCCTTTGAAGCCGCGCAGTTCGTGCAGCTTCG
>CANJEU010000061.1 GCA_947473445.1 Fidelibacterota bacterium
CACATGGAGCGCCGAGGAACTCGAAAAGTACCTCGTGAAGCCCATGGAATACGTGAAGGGCACCAAGATGCCGTTCGTCGGTGTCCCGAACCCGGAAGTGCGCGCCAATATCGTCGCCTATGTCGTGGAAGCGACGAAGGAATAACTCCCGCCACATCGGACGAGGGACAAAAAAGGCCCGGAGTTTTGCTCCGGGCCTTTTTAATCGTATTCGTAAGATCGCTTAAACGGCCGGATTCCAGACCTCGGCGGCGCTTTCGACACGCTTACGCACTTCGCCTTGCTGCTTGAGCAACGCGGCGGGGGTGCGATCGCCGAAGCGTTCGAACAGGTTTTTCTGGTCGTCGATCTCGCGAAGCGCCGCGGTGCGATCGATCTGCATCAGGCTCGCGAACTTCGCCTGATCGTAGGCGAGGCCTTCCCACTTCATATCCTGGAAACGGGGCATGAAGCCGAACGGTCCTTCCACGGCTTCGCCGCGGCCATGGACACGATCAACGATCCACGCCAGTGCGCGCATGTTCTGCCCGTACCCGGGCCACATGAACTTGCCGTTCTCATCCTTGCGGAACCAGTTGACGCGGAAGATCGCGGGCGGGTTCTTTACCTTGTCCTTGATCGACAGCCAGTGGCTGAAGTAGTCGGCCATGTTGTAGCCGCAGAACGGCAGCATCGCCATCGGGTCGCGGCGGACCGCCGCTTGGTTTTCGGCCGCGGCCGTGGCTTCCGAGCCCATGGTGGCGGCGAGATACACGCCGTGGTCCCAGCCGAACGACTGGAAGACAAGCGGGAAGGTGTGGCTCATGCGGCCGCCGAAGACGAAGGCCGAGATCGGCACGCCCTTGGGATCGTCCCACGCCGGATCGAGGATCGGGCACAAGATGGCCGGCGCGGTGAAGCGCGCGTTAGGGTGCGCGGCGGGACGGCCGCTCGTGGGCGTCCAATCCTTACCCTGCCAATCGATGAGATGCGCGGGCGCTTCGTCGGTCATCCCTTCCCACCACACGTCGCCATCGTCCGTCAGCGCGACGTTGGTGAAAATGCAGTTCCGCTCGACGAGCTTCATGGCATTCGGGTTGGTCTTGTCCGAGGTGCCCGGCGCGACGCCGAAATAACCCGCTTCCGGATTGATGGCGCGCAGCGTGCCGTCCGGCGCCGGTTTCACCCAGGCGATATCATCGCCCACGGTCCAGGCCTTCCAGCCTTCGAAGCCTTGCGGCGGAATGATCATGGCGAGGTTGGTCTTGCCGCAAGCCGATGGGAAAGCCGCACCGATATAGGTCTTCTCACCCTTGGGAGATTCAAGGCCGACGATGAGCATATGCTCGGCCAGCCAGCCTTCTTCCTTGGCCATCACCGAAGCGATGCGCAGGGCGAAGCACTTCTTGCCCAGTAAGGCATTGCCGCCGTAGCCCGAACCGAACGACCAGATCTCGCGGCTTTCGGGGAACTGCACGATGTACTTGTCATCGTTGCAGGGCCACGCCACGTCTTTCTGGCCGGGATCGAGCGGCGCGCCGACCGAGTGGATGCACGGCACGAAGTCGCCGTTCCCCAGCACGTCGAGCACCTTTTTGCCCATGCGGGTCATGATCTTCATGTTAACCACGGCATAGGGAGAATCGGTGATCTGGATACCGATGTGCGCGATGTCCGAGCCCAGCGGTCCCATCGAGAAGGGGATCACGTACATGGTACGGCCGCGCATACAGCCGGTGAACAGACCGCGCAGGGTCTCTTTCATTTCAGCCGGATCAGCCCAATTGTTGGTCGGGCCGGTATCGTTCTTGTCCTTGGTGCAGATGAACGTGCGGTGCTCGACGCGGGCCACGTCGCCCGGATGCGAGCGGCACAAATACGAATTCGGCCGCTTCTGTTCATTGAGGCGGGTGAACGTACCGCCTTTAACCATGAGGTCGCAAAGCGCGTTGTACTCTTCTTCCGAGCCGTCGCACCAATGGATGCGGTCCGGTTTGCACAGCGTTGCTATTTCATTCACCAGCTCATTGAGCTTGGTATTGCTGGTGGCCAAACGTACGTCCTTATTCACCGTAGTCCCTTCAAAAAGACTGATCTGCGGGCTTTTCTTTGCATTCGGGGACCTTAAGTGCAAGGGGATGTTCTGGTGAAATTCCCTCCACCCTTGGGAAGATATCCGATCCTATTATTGGGAAGTCCGACCCCCTCGCGGGCTGGCGGCGTAGCACGCCCGATAAACACGGGCTTTTCTGCGCCTTCGGCCACGTTGACGCTGACCGGCGGACTTCCTACGCTCCGGCAGCTGTCTAGAACGTGTGCACTGCACACAGATATGCAGTCGTACGGGCGACGGGGGTGGGCCGCACGTACTCATGCTGCGGTGACGCCCACTCCACCCACCCGATTCTTCAGGTTGTTTTATACATGAAACAAATGCCGTTCACGCTAGGTGAAATCCGCGCCGCATATGCCAAGGGTGCCCGCGTTGGCGACATCGTGCGCGAGGCCGTCAGAAGGGCCGACGCCTACCTCGACCCCGCGGTGTGGATCACGCGCATCCCGTCCGAAGCCCTCACAGCCCGTGTGAAAGAACTTGAGGAACTCGACGCAGCCACGCGCGCGGCGATGCCGCTATTCGGCATGCCCTGCGCCATCAAGGACAATATGGACCTAGCCGGAACCGACACCACCGCCGGATGTCCCGCCTATGCCTATAGGCCCGCGGAAACCGCGTTTGCCGTCCGCCGTCTGGAAGCGGCAGGCGCGGTGATCATCGGTAAAACCAATATGGACCAGTTTGCCACCGGCACCGCCGGCGTTCGCTCGCCCTACGGTGCACCGCGCTCCGTATTCGGACGCGACTATGTGTGCGGTGGCTCCAGCTCGGGCTCGGCCGTGGCCGTCGGCGCGGGTATCGTGCCCTTTGCGCTCGGCAGCGACACAGCCGGGTCCGGTCGCATCCCCGCCGCTTTCAACAACATCGTCGGCCTGAAGCCGACCCGCGGCATCATTTCGTCTGCTGGCGTGGTGCCGTGCAACCGCAGCATCGATTGTGTCGCGGTGCTCGCGCACAGCGTCGACGACGCCATGGAAGTCCTCGATGCCCTGGCGGCCATGGATCCGGCCGACATCTATTCGCGCGACCGTATTTCACTTCCCGCCGCGCCCGAAGGTGCGTTTACCTTCGCCGTGCCGCGCGCCGGCGATCTCGAGTTCTACGGCGATACAGAAAACGCCGGAATGTTTGCCGCCGCGATCGCCACGCTGGAGCGTATCGGCGGTAAGAAAGTCGAAGTCGACTTCGCGCCGTTCAGGGATGGTGGTGGTCTGTTGTATGGCGCGGGCTTCATCGCCGAGCGCCTCGTGGATCTCGGCGAGTTCATCGAGAAGCACGAGCAGGAGTGCCACCCCAACGTTGTGAAGCTCATTCTCGGCAACAAGCACCGGACCGGTGTCGAGGTCTTTGCCGGCATGCACAAACTCGAGCGCTTCAAGCGCGAAGCCGCCCGTGTCTTCGCGGGCGCTGATTTCCTGCTCGTCCCAACCTCGCCGATCCAGGCGACCGTGGCGGAAGTTCTGGCCGATCCGATCGCGCTGCCTTGGAAGTTCAGCCTCTATACGGGCTTTGCCAACATCCTGGACCTCGCCGCCTTCGCGGTGCCCGCTGGCATCAATGCGCGTGGCCTGCCCTTTAGCGTCCAGCTTGTCGGCCCTATGTTCAGCGAAGCTCGCATGGCCCCCTACGCGCGCCGCTTTACGGAAGCGTTGGGCGGATATACCGGAGCGCCACCCAACTCCCATTGAGCGCACTGTCGTCCTTTTCTGGAACAGCGAACAAAAACCTCTGAATCCTCGGGGCTTGCCCGCGAGGATGACGGCAGCGATTGGAAAGTCATCCGTGCCAACACCTGAATCCACCACACATTCGTTCGCCGGCGCTCACGGGGACGCCATGGTGTTTCATGAGATGGGGCCGGCCGACGGGCGCCCCGTCATCCTGATTCACGGCCTATTCTCGAATGCACAGACCAATTGGATCAAATACGGCCACGCGGCCAAGCTCGCGGCGAAGGGCAGGCGGGTGATCATGCCGGATCTGCGCGCCCATGGTCAAAGCGCGCGCAGCCACGACAAGGCCGACTATCCGGTCGATATCCTCGCCGACGACAATCTCGGCCTCATCGCGCAGCTCGGTCTCGCGCCCGGTGCGTATGACCTAGGTGGCTATTCCTTAGGCGCGCGCACCACGGCCCGTATGCTCACGCGCGGGGCAACGCCGGGCAAGGCGATGCTTGCAGGCATGGGGCTCGAGGGTCTGCTCGATCTCAAGAATCGCGCTGATTTCTTCCGGCGTGTGCTCGAGGGCGCGGGCACGCACGAGAAGTTCTCCAGCGCCTGGATGGCCGAGGCCTTCCTCAAGACCACAGGCGGCGATGCGAAGGCGCTGCTGCTGCTGTTAGACTGTTTCCCTGCCGTTGCGCGCGAGGCCCTCGCGGGCTTCTCTATGCCGATCCTGGTCCTGACCGGCGTGCAGGACAACGACAACGGCTCGGCGCGCGCGCTCGCGGACGCGATTCCGCATGCGACCTACGCCGAGGTTCCCGGCAACCACATGAGTTCCGTCACGCAGCCCGACATGGGCGACGCCCTCGCGCGCTGGTTCTGACACGGCCGGCACGCTGGCAAGAAAAAAGCCGGCGCAGGGGGGAGGACCCTGGCCGGCTCTAGGTGAGGCCCTGGGGGGCCTACGAGGTCGTTTTAGACAGCGGCTGCACCGCGCTCACCCGTGCGGATGCGCACGACTTCGCTGACGTCGGAAACGAAAATCTTGCCGTCGCCGATTTTGCCGCTTTGCGCCGAGGTACGGATCGCTTCGATGGCCGGTTCGACTTGCGCGTCGTCCACCACTACGTCGATCTTTACCTTCGGCACGAGGTCAACCACATACTCGGCGCCGCGATACAGTTCGGTATGGCCCTTCTGGCGGCCAAACCCCTTAACCTCAAGCACCGTCAAACCCTGCACGCCGATATCATTCAGCGCTTTCTTCACGTCATCCAGCTTGAATGGCCGGATAATGGCTTCGATCTTTTTCATGTCTCTGGTCTCCTGTTCGGATCTACCGGCTCGCGGCAGTGCCGCGAACGAACGTCATTTTAGAACTGCGTGGGTCTGATACGGCGTGTACGAACTGGCGCCGACAAACCACTTTACCATCTTCCGGGGCGGAGGGGGGAAGTTCGCCACACTGGTTTAACCCGCGTGTGGCGAACTCTTTCGAGCGCGTCCCCGCTTTCCCCCGAAAGGGGGTTAGTTCACGACCTCACCGTGGAGGACGAGATCCAACCCTTCGCGCTCTTCGTCTTTCTCAACGCGCAGACCAATGATCATGTCCACAACCTTGAGGATGATGAAGGTGGCAATCGCGGTGTAGACGATCGTCACGCCGACGCCGTAGAGCTGCAACAGCACTTGTCCGCTGTTGCCTTCGATCAGGCCAATCTTGCCGCCGAAGGCTTCGCGGGCGAACACACCGGTCAGGATCGCGCCGATGATGCCGCCGATGCCGTGGATGCCGAAGGCGTCCAAGCTGTCGTCGTAGCCCAGAGCGTGTTTGAGCGAGGTCGCGCCGATGTAGCAGCCCACGCCGGCGATGAGGCCGATGATGAGTGCGCCCATCGGATCGACGAAGCCGGCTGCCGGAGTGATGGCAACGAGACCGGCGACTGCGCCCGAGATGATGCCGAGAACGCTCGGCTTACCCTTGAAGGCCCATTCGATGAACATCCACGCAAGGCCTGCGGCCGCGGCCGCGATCTGCGTGACGAGCATCGCCATGCCCGCGCCGGCGCCTGCGGCGACGGCGGAACCGGCGTTGAAGCCGAACCAGCCCACCCACAGGAGCGAAGCGCCGACGACGCTCAGCACCAGGTTATGCGGCGGAAGCGGCTCGGTGCCGTAACCAACGCGCTTGCCCAGGACCAGCGCGGCGACGAGGCCCGCGACGCCCGAGTTGATGTGCACAACGGTGCCGCCGGCGAAATCGAGCACGCCCGCAACGCCAAGGAAGCCGCCGCCCCACACCCAGTGGCAGATGGGCGCGTAAACCACGAGGCTCCAGACGGACACGAAGATCACCATGGCGGAGAACTTCATGCGGTCAGCCACGGCGCCGATGAGCAGGGCCGGGGTGATGATCGCGAAGGTCATCTGGAACATCAGGAACACGCTTTCAGGCATCGTGTACGAGATGGAGTCGAACGCCACACCCGACAGGAAAAGCTTGCTGAAATCGCCGATGTAAGCGTTGCCGGTCCCGAACGAGAGGGAATAGCCCGCAACCATCCAGAGGATCGAGATGAGGCAGGTGATGGCAAAGCTCTGCATCACGGTTGCCAGCACGTTCTTCTTGCGGACCATGCCGCCGTAGAACAATGCGACCCCGGGGACGGTCATCATGAGGACGAGCAACGTGGAGGTAAGCATCCACGCGGTATCGCCGCTATCGATCGTCGGGGTGGGGGCCGGTTCTTCCGCCGGGGCTTCCGCAGGCGGCGCGGCTTCGGCCGGCGCTGCTTCAGGAGCCGGAGCTGCTTCAGTGGTCGCCGGCGCGGCGTCCTGCGCGAATGCAGGCGACATGATCGGAGCGGCCAGCGTTACGAAGAACGCCGCCCACAGCATCGCGAGTATCGATGTCCTCAAACGTTTCATTTGTTTTGTCCCCCAGTTGGGTAGTTAAGTGAGAGACGCCGCGGCCAGGAAGGCCGCGGCGCTTTTAGCAATTAGAAAGCTCTAGAGATCTTCACGACGAAACGGTCGTCGGCAAAGCCGCCGGCCGAACGAAGGTCGCTGTCGTAGTAGCGGAGGTCGAGGCTGAACCACTCAGGCACGTTCAACGTGCCGCCGATGTTCCAGTCGGTGTAGTTCTTCACGCCTTCCAGCGCCGAGTAGCCGGCGCCGGCGGAAATGGCGAACATGTCGCCGATCGGCGCGCTGAGCACGGCGCTGTAGTAGATCGACTGGTCGTTGTTGGTGATGCCGAAGTTGTCGGGCGTGTAGTTGATGCCGACCGTCGCGGCCATCGGGCCGAAGTTGTAACCGGCTTTGCCGTACACTTCCCAGAAGTCGTAACCCGACGCGGAAGCGGCCGGGTAAGCGTAATACAGGAAGCCGACGTCGTAGGTGAAGTTGTCGACCGCGCCGCGATAGCCGGCGTACATGTCGAGTTCCATGCTGGCGTCATCGCCGAACTCGATCGACGAGGCCCAGGTGCCGACATAGAAACCGGCGCCGCTGTCCCAATCGAGACCGCCTTGGACGGCGGGATCTTGGTTGCTCTGCGTGACGCCGCGGAAGACATAGTCGCTGACGATCGCGACGTTGCCCGTGAACGTGCCCGGCATTGCGCTGTCCTGCGCGGCGGCCGCGACCGGAGCCAGTGCGGTCAGTGCCGCGCCAAACAGTCCGAAGAGTCTCGAATTCATATGGTATCCCCTCTCGATATTTGATCTTCGGAACGGCAATGCGCGATCACATGCTGCGCACCTTTCCCCCGCTCCGTCGGGCGTTGGCCCGGTAACAACTTTGCAAAGCCCATGCCATCTTTGTGCAACGCAGCATATTTGCCGCACTGCCTAAGATTCGGAGGCGAATCCAAGGGGTTGGGTAACCGTGGATAATATTGCCTAATCATATTCTTAGCCCAAAATGAGCCTAGAAATTAGGCATATATTATTTTTGAGTAAAAAATATGCAAAATGTGACGCATTCGTATGCGCACCTTGCCCCACCACACGTCCTGCGGGCGAACTTTGGTTTGGGAGCGGCCGCTACGGCCTTGGCGTGGCCGAAGGTTCAAAAAAGGCCGTAGCACCGGGGTGCCAAGGCAGGGTCATGGCGCGGTGGGCATCGACGGGCGAGACCATGGCGCCGGCCAAACTGCCTTCCTTGACGTAGTCCACCCGGGTTAGAAGCAGCTCCATCAGGCCCGTCGCCTCTTTCGTGGGCACCGTATCGAGACTTACCAACATGGTTACGGCCGCCACGGCGGCTAAGGGTCTGCTCTGGCCCGGATAGGTTCGCCCGGGAATGGTGGTTGCCACGTAATTGGCCTGTCCGCCCGTCAAAAGGGCTATGGCGTCACTATCAAAGGGCAGGAGCCGGACGGGGCGGCGCGCTGCGAAGGCCCGTAGCGGCGCGCTCGGAAGAGGCGCGGTCAGCACCAGGGCATCAAAAGCCCCCGCTTCAAGCTGATCGAAGGCCTCGGACGTCGGCACCATCATGAGCGGAGCGGCGAGGGCGGCTAACGGCACGCCGTGGCCCCACAGCATGGCCTCGGCTTCCACCGCGTCCATGGGCGCAGTTCCTGCCACGCCGACGTGCTTGCCGAAAAGATCCGCCGGCGATCCCAGCGGACTATCGTCTTTCACGATGACATGCACGGGGAGGGGATAAAGCGCCGCAAGCGCTGTCAGCCGATACGGGCCGCTTGACGCGAAAGGGGCCAGGCCGGCGTTTGCTAGGCCAGCGCGCGTATTGCGAAACACCGCTGCCGAAACTTGCCCGTTCCGCAGCAGATCGAGTGCTTCTTCCGGGCTGCGTGCGGCGATATGAGCAAAAGGAACCTGCGCCCGTTGCGCGGTTCGCGCCGCGGCCCGCCCGAGTGTCCAGTCAGCGCTGCCTTCGCCTTCTGTGGCGATGGCAAAGCCTCCATCATCCCGCGCGGTGCGCCCCGCCAGCGCGCCCCGGCTTCGGCGCCATTCCTCAAGCGCGAGCATAGCGCGCGATG
>CANJEU010000062.1 GCA_947473445.1 Fidelibacterota bacterium
ATCGAAGACAGTTTCGTTGAGCCGCAATCCGACCGCGGCGCTTCAGTCGACGCTCCGTCTCACGCTAAAGTTTTTGACGCAGCGCCACGGCCTGAATCCGCGGTTGGGGTACAGACCCATGACACTTTTGTTGCCGCCCTCGACGAATACACCGACGGGGGCTCTCGCCTCCGAGACAACCGCGCCGACGGCGACGCGGGCCTTCGTTCCGGTGACCGCCGGCAGCCAGGTGATCCGCCTTGCGACCTGCGGCGGCGAACTCGACGCTGCGCAGACGCTACGCTATCGCGTGTTCTATGACGAAATGGGCGCCAAGCCCGACGCCGAGATGCAAACCAAGCGCCGCGACTTCGACCGCTTCGACCTGATGTGCGACCACCTGCTGGTTGTCGACAGCGCCCGTCCCGCCGACCCGGTCGTGGGAACCTACCGCTTCATCCGCCGCGAACATGCCCGCATCCTGGGCAGCTTCTATTCCGCGGCCGAATACGACATCGGCAAACTTGCCGGCTTCCCGGGCACCGTGCTCGAGCTTGGACGCAGCTGCGTTGACGCGGGCTACCGCAACCGGGCGACGATGCAGCTGCTGTGGCGCGGCGTGTCGGAATACGTCAACGCTTACGGCATCGATCTGATGTTCGGCTGCGCGAGCCTGCCCGGCACCAATCCCGAAGAGCTCGCCGTGCAGCTGTCCTACCTCTACCACTATCATCTCGCCCCCGAAGAGCTGCGCGCAACCGCGCTGCCTCATCGCAAGGTCAATATGAACATCCTGCCGAAAGAAGCCATCGATCCGCGCCGGGCGCTGGCGAGTTTACCGCCGCTTTTAAAGGGTTATCTGCGCGTTGGCGGCTTCATTGGCGACGGGGCCGTGATCGACCACCAGTTCAACACCACCGATGTGTGCATCATCGTCAAGACCGACCTGATCGAGGAGCGCTACACGCGCCACTACGACATCGGCCAAGAGTCCGCATCATTCAAAAAAGCCTCGTAAGACCGGCCACCGCCGCCGATGTTGAACCCGCGCTGCCCATGCGCGGCGCCTTTCTGGCGGTCGTGCGCATTTTTCTTTTTGTCTTTACCGCTCTCATCGCGACGCTGACGGCCGCGACGTTGAACGCGATCAAAGGCGATTCCATTTCCTTCAGAGGCTGGTACTACAAACTACTGTGCCGCCTGATCGGCGTTGAGGTGATCGTGCGCGGAAAACAAAGCACCGCCGCGCCGCGCCTCGTCGTTTCCAATCACATTTCCTATTACGACATCCCCGTGCTGGGCTCGGTCATCCCAGGCGATTTCGTGGCCAAGGCCGACATCGCCGATTGGCCTGGATTTGGCTGGATGGCCAAAGCCGGCCAGACCATTTTCATCGACCGGCGCCGCACCGCGACCACCGCCGCGCGCGATCAGATTCAAGAGCGCCTCGATGCGGGCGACACGCTGATCATGTTTCCCGAAGCCACGTCCGGCGACGGCAATTATATGAAGCCATTCAAGAGCGCGCTGTTCACGGTTGCCGAACGCCATGCCCGCGCCGCGGACGGCAGCGAAACGCCCGTGACCGTGCAGCCGGTATCGCTGGCCTATACGCGCCTTAACGGCATGCCCATCGGCATCGGCTGGCGCGCGTTCATTGCCTGGTACGGCGATATGGAGATGGGCGCGCACCTTTGGCAAATCATGCGCCTTGGGAAAATCACCGCCGAGGTGACCTTCCACGAGAGCGTGACCCTCGCCCAGTTCGCAACGCGCAAGGAACTGGCCGGCCATTGCGACCGCGTGACGCGCGCCGGCTTTGCCCGACTGCTCGCAGGACGCGAGCGGGCGTGATGTTTTTCGCCCCCGCTGCGCGCGCGGGTTTTGCTTTTGCCGCTCCAAGCGCGTAAAAAACCGCCTCTAAATGCAGGGTTTTCAATAGGAACGATGACTGACGCTCCGGCCAAACGGCTGTTCATTAAGACCTACGGCTGCCAGATGAACGTCTATGATTCCGGACGCATGGCCGACGTGCTTGCGCCGCTGGGTTACGTGCCGGCCGAGAGCGCCGCCGACGCCGATATGGTCATCCTGAACACCTGCCACATCCGCGAAAAAGCGGCCGAGAAAGTGTTCTCAGACCTCGGCCGCGTGCGCGTGCTCAAGTCCAAGCGGGCCGAAGGCGGCAAGGACATGATCGTCGCGGTCGCCGGATGTGTCGCGCAGGCCGAGGGCGCCGAGATCATGGCGCGCGCGCCTTTCGTCGATATTGTCCTTGGGCCCCAGACCTATCACCGGCTGCCCGAGATGGTGGCGCGCACCACGCGCGCGCGCGCGGACCGCGCGGCAGGCCGGCGCGCCGGTGTTGTCGACACCGAGTTTCCGCTTGAGCCGAAGTTCGATCAATTGCCGGCGCCGCGCGCCGAAGGGCCGACCGCTTTCCTTTCCGTGCAGGAAGGTTGCGACAAGTTTTGCACATTCTGCGTCGTGCCTTATACGCGCGGCGCGGAATATTCGCGGCCGGCCGCGGATGTCTTGCGCGAGGCGCGCGGGCTTGTGGCGGGCGGCGTGCGCGAAATCACGCTGCTGGGCCAGAACGTCAACGCCTATCACGGCGCGGGCTTACACGGTGCGGCGTGGGGCCTGGCCGACCTTGTGCGGGCGCTGGCCAATATCGAGGGCCTTGCGCGCATTCGCTATACCACCTCGCATCCGCGCGATATGGACGAGACGCTCATGGCCGCCCACCGCGATGTCCCGGCGCTGATGCCGTTCCTGCATCTGCCGCTGCAGGCGGGTTCGGATAAAATTCTTGAAGCGATGAACCGCGGACATACCGCGGACTCGTATCGCAAGACCATCGGTAAACTTCGCGGCTATCGCCCCGACATCGCGCTGTCTTCGGACTTCATCGTCGGCTATCCGGGCGAAAGCGATCGCGACTTTCAAGACACGCTCGATCTGGTGCGCGAGATTGGCTTCACCCAGACGTTCTCGTTCAAGTACAACGCGCGGCCCGGCACTCCGGCCGCCGCGCTCGAAGAACAGATTCCCGAAGACGTGAAGGATGCGCGCCTATATGCGCTGCAGGATCTTCTGCTCACCCAACAGCGGGCGTTCGACCTTGGGTGCGTGGGAAAAACCTTCGACGTTCTGCTCACCCATCCCGGGCGCTATCCCGGTCAGTTGGTGGGGAAAAGCCCTTATTTACAGGCCGTACATGTGATGGCCGATCCGAAAGACATCGGCCGCATCGTACGTTTGACCATCGTGTCCACCGAGTCCAACAGCCTGGGCGCCGTGTGGGCCGAAACCGCAGAAGGAGCCGCTAGAACGGCATGACTGACGCCGCACACGTGAGCCTCGAATTTTCCGACAACGGGCTTCTGCAAGGTCTCGTCGGACCCCATAACAGCAACCTCGCGCGCCTCGAGCAGCGTCTGAAGGTGGTGCTGCATCATCGCGGCAACACCATCACCATCGAGGGTACGCCGAGCCGCATCGCAACGGCCGAACGCACGCTGACCCGTCTTTATAATCATCTCGCGGCGGGTCACGAACTCGACGCCGGTGAGCTCGACGGCGCCGCGCGTCTGGCGGAACCGGAAAGCAACGGCGGGGCGGAGTTCGCCATCCGCACGCGCAAGAAGCAGGTGAACGCCCGCTCGGTGGGGCAGGGCGCCTATCTGAAAGCGCTGAACGATCACGAGATGGTTTTCGCGCTCGGCCCTGCGGGAACCGGCAAGACATATATCGCCGTCGCCAAGGCCGTCGCGATGAAACTCGCCGGCACCATCGACCGAATCGTCCTATCGCGGCCTGCGGTCGAAGCGGGCGAGCGCCTAGGATTTCTGCCCGGCGACTTGCGTGAAAAAGTCGATCCTTATCTTCGGCCGCTCTACGACGCGCTCTACGACATGCTGCCCGGTGATCAAGTGACCAAGCTTCTGGAGTCCGGCGAGATCGAAGTCGCGCCGCTGGCCTTCATGCGCGGCCGTACGCTGTCCAACGCCTTCATCATTCTTGATGAGGCGCAGAACACGACATCAGTGCAAATGAAGATGGCGCTGACGCGCATCGGGGAAAATTCGCGCATGGTCATCACGGGCGATCTGAGCCAGATCGACTTGCCGCGCGGCGTGAAGTCCGGCCTTGAGGATGCGCTTGAGACTTTGGATGGCGTCGAGGGCATCGGCCTCGTGCGCTTCACCGCGCGCGATGTGGTGCGTCACGACCTCGTCACCCGCATCGTCGAGGCCTACGACGCGCGCGATGCCCAGCGCAAAAGGCGCGCCGGAGCGGACCTTGGCGAGGACGCATGACAAAGCCGAAGCCGCCGACCACCGATGTGCTGATTTCGGCCGCGCCATGGAAGCGCGCCCTGCCAACCGCGGCCGCCCTCTGCCGACGCGCCGCCGCTGCCGCCTGGGAGGGCGCCCCCGCCGCCCTCAAACGCAAGACCGGCGGCGGCGAACTTGCCGTCGTGTTGACCACCGATGCCGCGATTCGCAAATTGAACCGGACTTGGCGGGGAAAGGACAAACCGACCAACGTGCTGTCGTTCCCGGCCGCCGCGGCGGGCGACTTGCGTGGGCCGGGCGAGTTCATACTAGGTGATGTGGTCGTGGCCTACGCAACCGTGGCCAAGGAGGCCAAGGAAGCCGGCAAGTCCTTGAAAGATCATCTTTCTCATATGGTGGTGCATGGCGTTCTGCACCTTTTGGGCTATGATCACGAGACCACTCCCGACGCTGAGACCATGGAAAGCCTCGAAACCAAAATTTTATCCCGGCTCGGGGTCAGTGACCCTTACAGCGCGCCCGCCGCGGCGTCCGGTCCTGCCAAAACGCGCGGAACGCGCTCGGTTAAAACGCGCGGAGCGCGCTCGGTTAAAACGCGCGGAGCGCGCCGGCCCTTATGAGCGAACCCGCCAGATCCACGGCCCAGGATGCCCAAGAGGGCGGCCGGGGCCTTTTCACCAAACTGAAGCGCTGGCTGGCGTCCGAGACCGACGAGGCCGAAGCGGTTCGCGACGTCATCGAGGAGTTGATCGAAGAACGGATTGAGGACCGCGGCGAAGGCGAGCCCGCGATCGATCCCAACGAACGTCTTCTGTTGGCCAATGTTCTCAAACTCCGCACCGTCACCGCCGTCGACATCATGGTGCCGCGCGCCGACATCGTGGCCATTGACGCCTCTACCCCCGTCACCGATGCGCTCGCGCTTGTGGTCAAGGAAGGCCACTCGCGTCTTCCGGTGTATCGCGAGACGCTCGACGACGTGGCGGGCCTCATCCACATCAAGGATCTTGCGATCCTACTGGCCGATCAAATCAGCGGCGAGAACGGCGTGCGCGTCGCATCGCACGTGTTGACCGATCTTTTGCGGCCCGTGCTTTTCGTTTCGCCCGCGGTGCGCGTTCTGGACCTTCTGCTCGAGATGCGCCTCAAGCGCGCGCATATGGCCATGGTGGTCGACGAATATGGCGGCATCGACGGGCTTGTGACCATCGAGGATGTGGTCGAACAAATCGTCGGCGAAATCGAAGATGAACATGACGCCGATGAAGCGCCGCAAATGATCGAGCGCCCGGATGGCGCAGTGCTGGCCGATGGCCGCCTGCCGCTCAAGCTTCTTGAAGAACGCATCGGAAAGATTTTCAGCGACGAAGAACGCGAAGCGGCCGACACGCTCGGCGGTCTGGTTGCCCGTCTTGCCGGCCGCATGCCTTCGCGCGGCGAACTCGTGCGGCATTCTTCCGGCGTCGAGTTCGAAGTGACCGACAGCGATCCGCGGTTGGTGCGGCGCCTGCGCATCCTCAACATTCCGCCGCCGAAGCCCGAGCAGTGATCGACGCCTTCGCCCTGCGGCTTGCCGCGCTTGGCGGTTGGGCGAAGCTTGTCGTCGCGCTTCTCGCCGGCGCCTTTACGATCTTCGCCTTCCCCTCGTTTTCCGTTGTACCGGCGCTTTGGGTCGCATTCCCCGTGCTGTTTTGGCTGCTGGACGGCTGCCGTACGTGGAAGGCGGCCTTCTTCGTCGGTTGGGCGTTCGGCGCAGGTTATTTCGCAACCGGCCTTTATTGGATGGCCAACGCGTTCTACGTGGACGCCGATGCTTTTGGCGCTTTCGCGATCCCCGCCGTCGGCTCGCTGGCCATTGGGATGGGCCTCTTCATCGCCATCGTGTGCGCGCTGACCCACATCGTGCCGCCGGCGGATGTCGAGGAGATGTCCTATGAACGCGCGAGCGTCACCGCGCGGCGGATTTTATTGTTCGCCGCCGTCTGGACGTTCGTTGAATGGATCCGCAGTTGGATTTTCACAGGCCTTCCCTGGAATCCGCTGGGCCTTGTGTGGTCCGAGACGCGCACGCCGCTGGGACTGCCCGTCCTTCAAGTGGCGGCCTTGATTGGAACCTACGGCCTTAGCTTCCTGACGGTTTTATTTGCCGCCGCGCCCGCGGTACTGGGCTACACGCCGCGCTTGCGCCGGGCGTGGCTGACGGCGGGCGCGCCCTTTGCGGTGATGCTTATCGTGGGCGCCGGCGGCGCGCTGCGACTGGCCTTTGCGCCTGACGATCTTGTGCCAGGGGTGAAGTTCCGCCTCGTGCAAGCCAACGTCTCGCAGGCCGACCGCAGCCGGCCGAGCCTGTGGGTGCAGCACCTTGAAGACTATGTGCGCCTAAGCAATGAAGCGCGCCCGGCCGACGTGACGCACGTCGTTTGGGGCGAGGCGGCCATCGCCTTCTTCCTCAACATCGACGAACCGGCGCGCCGCGTCGCGGCCATGGCGGCGCCGGCAAACGGCATGCTGATCACCGGCGCCGACCGGGGCGTGCGCGGCGAGACCGGCCAAGCGGTCTATAATTCACTCTATGTGGTGCGGCCCGACGCGAGCATCGCGGCGGTCTACGACAAAACCCACCTCGTCCCGTTTGGCGAATACACGCCCCTGCGCGACCTCGTCCCGTTCGATGAAATCACCGGCATGTCAGGGGGCTTCGCCGCCGGAACGGGCCTCGCGACGCTCGAGGTCACCGGCCTTCCGCCATTCACGCCGCTGATCTGTTACGAAGTGATCTTCTCGGGCGATGTGACCCCGGGCGGTCAGCCGCGGCCGGCGTGGCTCCTGAACCTGACCAACGACTCGTGGTTCGGTTTAAGCCTTGGACCCCACCAGCACTTCGCCCAGGCGCGATTGCGGGCGGTGGAGGAAGGCCTGCCCCTGGTTCGCGCAGCGAATACCGGGATCTCGGCGGTCATCGACGGATACGGGCAGGTTCAGGCCGCCTTACCGCTCGGCACGCGAGGTGTTCTAGATGCTTCACTACCGCAGCCTGTAAAATCCGCTACCCCCTTCGCGTTATTGGGAAATTTCACTTCACTTCTGCTCGCAACTTGCGGGGGTGTGTATGCGTTGTTCTTCGGTCGTGGCGGTACGGCGGTGCGTCTACAGCGCTTTCGCCGAGCGCGGGGCAAGCTGACTCCTACGCACATCCGGCCAGGGTTTCCCTAGGTCAGCTTGTGCCAAGAGTGGTGTTAGCCTACGATCCACTCAACGGTCGGTAGATGGACGCGCTGTCTAAACGTTGAGTTGCGCATTCAGTTTTACAACGGGCAGGTTTCACATGGGTTTACCGCAAGAGCAGCCAAAAGACGACGCGTCACCGACGCGTTCGACGCGTGGGCGGATGCCGTCGGGCAAGCCAAATCCGGTCGATGTGCACGTCGGCAGCCGGGTGCGGTTGCGCCGGACGCTTCTTGGCATGAGCCAGGAGAAACTGGGTGAGGCGATCGGCCTGACCTTCCAGCAGGTACAGAAGTACGAACGCGGCGCGAACCGCATCGGCGCCAGCCGCCTTTGGGACCTGTCGCGCGTCCTCGATTGCCCGATGTCCTTCTTCTTCGAAGAAATGGACGACCAAACGGCGCAGTCGAGCCCGCGGAACCTGTCGGGCGAAAGCCGCGACCTGGAGCCGCGCGAAAACGATCCAATGACCAAGCGCGAGACGCTTGAGCTGGTCCGGGCTTACTACCGGATCAACGATTATCACGTGCGTCGCCGCATTTACGAGTTGGCGAAGTCGCTGGCCTCGACGGAAGATCCCGCCGAAGCCTAAAAAGACCCGCTCGACCCGA
Source organism: Fidelibacterota bacterium (assembly GCA_947473445.1). Classification (GTDB taxonomy): domain Bacteria; phylum Pseudomonadota; class Alphaproteobacteria; order Rhodospirillales; family Rhodospirillaceae; genus SHVO01. Next base: position 8,117 of record CANJEU010000062.1, read on the forward strand.
ACGATACGCCGCCGCGAGACCTCTCGCGGCGGCGTTTTCTTTTGCGGGCTGCGCCCAAACCGACTCGCCCTTGAAAAAGGCCCGATGTTCCGTTACGCCCCTTAGGCCTTTTTAAAGGGCGGGGCGCTTAATTCCCCTTTCCGTCCTTACCGCCACACCCTTGCCAGGAGAAGACCTTGCCCAAGACTGACTATGTGTTCACGAGTGAATCCGTCTCGGAAGGTCATCCCGATAAGGTGAGCGATCAAATCTCGGATGCGATCGTAGATCTTTTCCTGGCCGCTGATCCCTATGCCCGCGTTGCCTGCGAAACCCTGTGCACGACCAATCGCATCGTGCTTGCCGGTGAAGTGCGCGGACCGGCATCGATCACCGCCGAAGCGATGGAAAAAGCAGCGCGCGACACCGTGAAGGCCATCGGCTACGAGCAGGACGGCTTCCATTGGAAAAACGCAGCGGTCGAATGCCACGTGCATGCGCAGTCCGCCGACATCGCCGTCGGCGTCGATAGCGCGGGCAACAAGGATGAAGGCGCGGGCGACCAGGGCATCATGTTCGGCTATGCCGTCAACGAAACGCCGACCCTGATGCCGGCGCCGCTTTATTATTCGCACGCCATCTTGAAGTCGCTGGCCGAAGCGCGTCACA
>CANJEU010000063.1 GCA_947473445.1 Fidelibacterota bacterium
AATGAAAAAGGGCGTGCGGATCATTAACTGCGCGCGCGGCGGCCTCGTTGTGGAAGCCGACCTCAAGCAAGCGGTGGAAAGCGGCCAGGTCGCGGGCGCGGCATTCGATGTCTTCGAGGAAGAGCCCGCCAAGAACAATATCTTGTTCGGGATGGAGAATATCGTCTGCACGCCGCACCTTGGCGCGTCCACCAATGAAGCGCAGGAGAATGTTGCGTTGCAGATTGCCGATCAGATTTCCGATTATCTGCTCAGCGGCGCGGTTTCCAATGCCCTCAATATGGCCTCGGTGTCGGCTGAAGATGCCCCGCGTCTGCGCCCTTACATGAAGCTCGCCGAGGAACTGGGCAGCTTCGCCGGTCAGCTCGTGGCCTCAGGCCTCAAGTCTGTCACGGTGGAATATGCCGGCCATGTGGCTGATCTCAATACACGTCCTCTCACGGCCATCGCGCTCAAGGGCCTGCTCGGCCCCTTGATGGAAAGCGTTAACATGGTGAACGCGCCGGTCATCGCGCGCGAGCGCAACATCAAGGTCACCGAGGTGAAGCGCGGTGAGCATGATCTTTACCAGACCCTCATTACGCTGACTGTGGAGACCGACGGGCAAACTTCATCGATCTCGGGCACCCTGTTTGGAAGTATGCCGCGCCTCGTCGATCTTGATTCCATCCACATCGAAGCCGAGGTCGGAGCCCACATGCTGTTCGTCGCGAACAACGACAAACCGGGCTTCATCGGCGCGCTGGGCACATTGCTCGGACAGTCGGGCATCAATATCGCTTCGTTCCATCTGGGGCGAAACCGCTCCGGCGGCGATGCCATCGCGCTCCTGAAGCTCGATCAGGGGGTTACCGACGACGTTCTGGCCAAGGTTAAATCCCTGCCACATGTGCGGCAGGCCCGGTCTTTGGCCTTCTAAAACGAGCGGGGGCGAATTTTGCCTCTTCCTTTCGGCGGCGGACGGCGTGCTAAAGTTCGACATAATGATCACGCACTCGTCCGCCGTCCGCGAAGAGGTTTTCCAGCTCGAACTTGAGCAGATCCATCGTAACGCCCGTATGCGCATGGGGGTGGTGTGGGCCTTCATTTTCGTCTCCATCGGCCGCGGCTTTTACGAATATATTTCCCGTCAGGGCAGTGAGGGCCTCGCCGAGGGTGTTCTCTACGCTGTGCTCCCCGCCGTGATTCTCGGCCTCATGGGTTTTCCCCTTGTGAATCATTACGCTCGCAAGGCCGAGGCGAAGCTCCGGGCCCGTTTTTCCGAACAGCCCCGCCGGCGCCCTTGAAGCCAGCTCTTACTTGTTGAACGGTAGTCCCCCGCGTATAACCGCGCGGCCTCGCCCCGCGGCTGACAGACCGGCTCGTTCAGCTGATCTCCTCAAGGGGCCGGGCGATATCAGAAGGTGGAATTGCTATGGCGAACGTCGCGGTAGTCGGCTCCCAGTGGGGTGACGAAGGTAAAGGCAAGATCGTCGATTGGCTGTCCGAACGCGCCGATATGGTCGTGCGCTTCCAGGGCGGTCATAACGCGGGCCATACGCTCGTCATCGGTAACAACACCTATAAACTCTCGCTGCTGCCCTCAGGCGTCGTACGCGGCAAGCCCTCCATTATTGGCAACGGCGTCGTTGTCGATCCGTGGGCGTTGCTCGACGAAATCAAGCGCGTCGCCGATCAGGGCGTCAAGATCACCCCCGATGTCCTGAAGCTGGCCGACAACGCCGTGCTCATTCTTCCTCTGCACAGAACGCTCGATCAGGCGCGCGAGGTTGCCGCGGGCTCCCAGCAGATCGGAACGACGGGCAGGGGCATCGGCCCGGCTTACGAAGATAAAACCGCGCGCCGCGCGATCCGCGTCTGCGACCTCGCCGATCCGCCGGCGCTTGCTGCGAAGGTCGAGCGCCTTCTCGTGCACCACAATGCGCTCTTGCGTGGGGTCGGCCATCCCGAAGTCAACGGCGCCGAGATTATCGCCCAGCTCAACGAAGTCGCGCCCAAGATCCTGCCCTTCGCTGTTCCCGTGTGGGAAATCATGGCCGAGGCGCGCCAGAACCGCGCCCGTGTCCTCTTCGAAGGCGCGCAAGGCGCCATGCTGGACGTCGACCACGGCACCTACCCGTATGTCACCTCATCGAACACGGTCTCCGGTCAGGCGGCCGCCGGCTCGGGCATCGGCCCGGGCAGCATCGGCTACGTGCTCGGCATCACCAAGGCCTACACGACCCGCGTCGGTTCGGGCCCGTTCCCGACCGAGCTTACCGACCAAACCGGCCAGCTCCTGGGCGAGCGCGGCCGTGAGTTCGGCACCGTCACGGGCCGGAAGCGCCGTTGCGGCTGGTTCGACGCCGTCATGGTCCGCCAGGCCATCAAGATCGGTGGCATCACCGGCATCGCCTTCACCAAGCTCGATGTGCTCGATACGCTCCCCGAGCTCAAGATCTGCGTGGCTTACGAGCTAAATGGCCAGCGCATCCGCCGCCTGCCGTCGTCCATGAGCGAGCAGGCCGCGGTGACGCCGATCTATGAAACCCTGCCCGGCTGGCAGACCTCCACTCAAGGCGCCCGCAGTTGGGCCCAGCTGCCCGCCGACGCGATCAAGTACATCCGCCGGGTCGAAGAACTGATCGAGGCCCCGGTGGCCTTGCTCTCCACCAGCCCCCAGCGCGAGGACACCATCCTCGTCCGCGACCCGTTTGCGGACTAGGCGACCGCCCCGAACAGGGGCCTCATCGGGTTAGTTTGGCCTCTAAACCTCGGAAAACCCTAGGTTAACGCTTCGTTAAGATGGTTGTTTTGTCACCCATCCTTCCGTAGAATGGCCGCTGGATCAGCAGAAGCGGGTCCCAACGTACTTGAGGACTGTCCCATGGCCGAAGCGGCTACGGACCTCAGACCGGCGCCCGAACGAGCGCCTCCGGCCGCGGCTCCCGTGGCCCCAACGCCGCCGCCTCCAGTACCGGAGCCGGCGGTCGCACCTGTATCTTCAAACGGCAACGGCGCCAAAAACGGCAATGGTACCAACGGTACCAATGGCAGTAACGCCACTGGCACCTACATCATGGTGCGCGACCGGTTCACGATCTTCTGTGATCGGCCGGTACCCGCGCTCGATATGCCCAATGCGCTGGCCTATGAAGTCGCCGACCGCAAACAGGAAGGCCGTCCGCTTTACGCCCTCGTCTGCCGTCCCGATATGCCCGCGCGCGTGTCCGTCATGCGCACGCTCAAGGGCCTCGAGATTCCGGCAGTCCTCCAGATGGTCGATTGGGGCGTGGCCGAATGGCCGCTGCTCGAGCGCAAATGCGTGATTGTGATTTATCATCGCCCGCTCGGCGGCAAGGTGATGGACGCGCACTACACCGGTGCGAAACGCATCCCCGATCACCTGTTCGCGCGCACGGTCATCAAACCCATCGCTGAAGGCCTGATCGAGCTTGGTTTGAAAGGCATAGCGCACCGCGCGATCCGCCCGGACAATCTCTATTACATCGACGAACAAAAAACGCGGATCGTGCTCGGCGACTGCGTTACGTCTGTGCCTGCGCACGATCAGCCTGTCCTTGTCGAAACGATCGAGTCCGGCATGGCGCAGCCCTCAGGGCGCGGGGCCGGTCTCTATGCCGACGATATGTACGCCTTCGGCGCTTCTGCCCTGATGATCGCGCTTGGCCGCAATCCGTTGGCCGGCCTGACTGATGCCGAAGTCATAAGGCGTAAGATCGTCATAGGCTCCTATTCGGCGCTCGTGGGCGACGAACGCGTCCCCGTATCGCTCATCGAGTGTTTGCGCGGCATGCTGACCGACGATGCCGAACAACGCTGGCAGCCTACAAATATCGACCTGTGGCTGAACGGCAAACGACTCACGCCGATCCAGGCAATGGCCGAGCCGCAGTCGCAGCGTCCGTTGCGCTTCGCCGACCAGGAATTCCATTCTATTCGTCCGCTGTCCTACGCTATGTACCAGAACTGGGACAAAGCGCTGTCGATCATCACTGACGGCACGCTGGAAGTCTGGATCCGCCGCGGGCTCGAGCTGAACGATCTCGCCGATTCCATTGCCAGCGCCATCAAAGGCACCGGCGCTGCACTTGATAAAGGCGATGCCGACGACATCATCATCGCGCGCGTGCTTATGCTGATGGATCCGCGCGCCCCGATCCGGCTGCGCGATTTCCGCCTATTCCCTGAAGGCTTCGGCTCTTCACTCGCCGTCGCCATGCTGCGCAAACAAAAGCTTCAGTCTTTGACCGACTTCATAAACCGCGACCTATGGCGTTATTGGATCCTCGCGCAGATAAAGACCACTGTCGATAATCAGCAATACGAAGGCGTTTTCCGCGAACTTCGTGATTACCTGAAGGATCAGAAATCGGGCGGGGGCATTGAACGATGCGTCTACGAGCTGAACGAGTGGCAGCCCTGCATGAGTCCGCTGATCGCCGATCAGTACATCATGGAAGTGAAGGGCGTGCTTCCAGCGCTCGATGCGGTCTCCAATACCACCAATACCAAAGTATGGCCCATCGACCGGCATATCGCCGCGTTTCTGCGCGCGCGGTACGCCAAGGGCACGGGCAGCCAGATCGACGCCATGAACGATCCGCGCCCCGACCGGGCCACCATCGGCATGCTCAGCGTGCTCGCCATCGTCCAATGGCGGCTTGGGCCCGAAACCCTTTATGGCCTTGCGCATTGGATCGGCGGCCTCATGGCGCCCGTCCTCAACAGTTATCAGAACCGGAACAAGCGTAAGGAAATCGAAAAGGAACTCCCCAAGCTCATCCGCAAAGGCAATCTCGCCGAGATCTTCAACTACCTCGATAATCCCGAGGAACGTCAGAAAGACGCCCAAGGTTTCGCCTGGGCCAAGGCCGATTATGCGGCGTCCGAGAAGCTGGTGTACGACCTTGAGCACGGGCAAGTGGACCGCCAGGAATCGGCTATCCTCACCGGGCGCCAGGCTGGAGCCGCGGGCGCCGGTTTCATTATGTTTATGACCTACCTGATCGTACTCCTTGGAAGGATGTTCTAGCGGTCATGAAAAAGCGCAGTAACTTTCTTCTTTACTCCTTCGTCGCCGTTCCCATCGGGCTCCTGATTGTGCCGACGATGATTGTGCTTGGCGTGGCTCTGGTGCCGACGGGCGTTGCCTTCCTGCTCGAGCGTCGCAAGGGCTTCTACGGCGGACTCACGGTCGGTGCGATGAACCTCGCGGGCGCCGCGCCCTTTCTGGCCGACCTCTGGTTCGATGGCCATACCATTGAGGCCGCGCTGGGCATCATTACCAACGTCTTCGCCTGGATGTCCTTCTATGGCGCGGCGATGTTCGGCTGGGCGATCTATTCAACCACGCCCTCGGTCGTCAGCACATTCATGGCCATGACCGCCGGCCGCCGCATTGCGGCGATGCGCGAACAGCAGAAGGACCTCGTTCAGAAATGGGGCCCGGACTTTGAATCGCTTTATGAGCCCGAGAGGAAACCGGGCGATATTGCAGCCGGCCCGCCCGACAGTTTAACCGGCGGCATGGCCCGCGCGGTTTAAAGCCGTACGCTTAAAGCATCGATCAGCGCGCAGATGTCTTCGGGCAGATCGCTTTCAAAGCTCAATTTTTTCTTCGTCACGGGATGAACAAAACCGAGCGTTGCGGCGTGAAGCGCTTGACGTGGAAACGCGCGCACCGCGTCCGAGGCGCCGAGCACGGTGCGGGATCTTCCGTACACCGGATCACCGATCAAGGGATGGCGGATGCTCGTCATATGCACCCGGATCTGGTGCGTACGGCCCGTCTTCAGGCGGCATTGAACGTGGGCGGCGGTCGCGCCAAACGCCTCGATCGTCTCATAGGACGTCTCGGCATGTTTTCCCCCTCGCATGACAATCGCCATTTTCTTGCGGTTATGCTGGCTACGGCCAATAGCACCGGTGATCGTGCCGTGGGAGGGGCGCGGCACGCCCCACACAATTGCGTCGTATCGCCGTTCGACATCGTGGGCGGCGAATTGCGCGGTCAATCCCGCGTGGGCCTGATCGGTTTTCGCCACGACCAGCAGGCCGCTCGTGTCTTTGTCGATGCGGTGTACGATTCCCGGACGCTTCACGCCGCCGATCCCGGCCAACGACGGTCCACAGTGTGCCAATAAAGCGTTGACCAATGTGTGGTCCGGATTGCCCGCGGCGGGATGCACCACTAAGCCTGCCGGCTTATCCACAACGATGATATCGGCGTCCTCGTAAACGACCACGAGGTCCATCGCCTGGGCTTCAGGGAGTGCGGCGGCCGCCACCGGAACGACCACCCGGACGCGCTGCCCGCCTTGAACACGGTGTGCGGGGTCGCGCTGGGGCTCGCCCCCGATCGTGACAGCTCCTTCTTCGATCAAGGCTTTCAAGCGCGAACGCGAAAGTTCCGGCATTGCGCCGGCCAGCCATTTGTCGAGGCGGCCGCCGGAAGCGTCGGTGGGGACTGTCGCGTTCTTTTCGGTAGGGAAAGGCATGACCAGCATGAAAGGTGAGTGTCGGCGCACTCTACCGCGTTGCCTAGGTGACGTCCTAACCTTCTCGCGCGTTGACGGGCCCGGCGTTTTACATCAAGGCGATGGCACGCCGTGGCGCCTTGCGCGCGGCGGGTGAGGGTGTCGCGGGTGACGACACCCATGAATTTTCAAGTTTACCGGCCAGCGAGTACTTGGTGCGGAACATCTGCCACCACTGCGGCACGCCAAGGGCCAGCGGTTCGCCCAGCTCATGGCGATACAAAATGGCGTGCATGAGATGCAGCATCTCTTCTGAACGGTCGACGCCCATTCTCTGCAAAAGCGCGCGTACGACTTCATCGTGCGGCATCTTCTGCTGATCGACATGCGCGGCCTGCTCGACGCGACCGACCATGAAGAACAGCAAGTCCGACACAATGCGGTCTTTGCGCTCGGCCACCGCGTCGACCTGTTCGGCGATCAAGCTCAGCAGTTCGCTTGCTTCATCAGGCGCGAACAGGCGGCGGATCTTTGCCGCCTCCAACGCCACGACCCCGGCGAAATAATAATCTTCAATCGGATGGGCATCGATCAGCGCGTATTGCGCATCGTACGACAGTTTGCAGTCATCAAGGCCTTCGATGAGTTTTTTCTGCCAGGCTGGAAATGTCTTTCGGGCCGCCGCCGCCATATGCTTCAAGAAACGCTCGACGGCCGCCCTGGGCTCGACCGTCGGCTTCACTGCGGTTGCACCAATAGACATTGTAACACCATATGTTGTGGTATACTTGCATCAGTAACGCTTGATCCAAGGGGCCGGTTGCTATTCGGTGGCTCCAAGCCAATGCAAAAGGGCCAGCAAGTTCTTGAGCAGGCGAGAATAAAAGGGGCGAAAAGTGGCGGGCAGCGCACGGCAACATCCCGACGTCATCCTGGTTGAAGTGCAGCCGGGCGAGGGCTTTGGCTTTACGTATTTATCCGTCGCCGACTTCGATGTTGCGGCCGATCACTTTCTCCTTCCTGCGGTAAAGTACGCCGCGCTCGATCCTCATGATGCCGAACAGCGCCGCACGGTCGCCTATGATTTTTTATGGCGTTACTTCAACAAGCCACACGCAAAAGGATATTTCCGCGAGAACGTGCGATGGATCGCTGCTGCGGCCGTGCGCGAAAAATTCCTCGAGGAAGGCAAAGTTGGCGCTATGCCGCGCGTGATCGTCATTTCGCGTAAAGCCGGCGACGGCGGTATCGCGATCCGGCCCGGCGGCGAATATCTCGACCATCCAGGTTTCCCTCTCGCGGTCGTCGTAGGCAAACCTGCCGGCGGCGGTGGCCAGGCGCATTTCTTCGCCCGCCGCGAAGACTGGGAACGTGTCGGGCAAAGCGCGCCGACGCAGGATGTGTGGCTGCCGCAGATCATCTACCGCCTCTATTCCGAAACACCCTCGGTCGTCATGGGCATGCCCAAGACCGGAAAGGATGGCGATATGGCGGTGGAATGCCTTGCGCTCGCCTTCGGCCAGAAGGCTAAGCTCGTCGAGCGCGTCTAGTCTTTCTCTCTACTCATCTTCCTCAAGACCCACGCGCGCCAGAATGTCCGGCGCCGCGATGTCCTTGGCCAAAACAAGTTTGATCAGCTTGGCGTCGAAGGTCTCTTCATCGCCGCTCGCGAGCACGGCGTCGAAACGGGCTTCGCGCTCGGATCGTACTGCGGCGCCCCACAGGGCTTCCGTTTCGGCGGGGCCGATGACGCAAAATGAGATCATCGCGGCGGCCTCCCGCATCAGGGCATCGGTCACCCCGTGCTCGGACATCGTGCCGGCGGCGGCCTCCTGGGCCCAGCGGAAGATCGCAAACCGCATGCCGTCGTCGATGTAGGCGGGATTCACCTCATAGCTGATGAGCGTACGGTCCAGCAGTTGCAGCGCCGCGCGCCGTTTACTGCTGCCGAAGAAGTCGGCAATGCTGACCATGAAGAGGAACCGCGCGAAATAATTGCAATTGATGTAAGATAGGGAGTGTTAAGGAAAACCGCGAGGGGGCCCGCTTGCGTAATACCACACCGCCGAAAAAGCCGGACGCCGGCACCACACCGAAACTGCCGCCGAAAAAGATGTGCGGGAAATGCGACGCCGAGTTTCGCTGGGAACCCAGCGATCCGCGCGTCAAAGGCTCCCCTTTAGTCGCCCGCCTCTCCAAACCCTCCGACAACTGCGACTGCGGCTACGGCAGCGTCCCGCCGCGGTTGGAGTAGCGTGCGC
>CANJEU010000064.1 GCA_947473445.1 Fidelibacterota bacterium
ATAAGCCTATGGCGATTCTGCGCGCGCTGCCGGACGTTTTGCGGCGCAAGCTGCGGCCGGGCAAGGGGCGTCACGTCGGTCGCGCGGAACATCTGTGCCTGCGGTTCAGCGGCACCTACACCATCGACGGTGAGATGTATGACGCCACGGACGCGCGTGCGCTGACGCTCGATTCTCGCGAGACGCTACGCTTCATTCAATTGCCGTCATGAGCATATTGCTCGACATTGTCGCGGCGGAAGCGAAGAAACCTGTGTTTCCGGCCGCCCAGGCGTTCGCCGAGGAACTTCGCGCGCGCTACGGCGGCACCACCGCCGCGGTGATCTTCTATGGGTCCTGCCTGCGCCTCGCGACCGATGAAGGCTTGATCCTGGACTTCTATGTCGTGGTGGATCGCATGAGCGCGGCGCTCAAGAATCCGGTCAGCGCCGCGTTCGCTACTTTGCTGCCGCCGAATGTCTATTACCACGAGATGCAGTTCGAGGGCCGCGCGCTGAGGGCCAAGGTTGCCGTGCTGAGCGTGAACGCATTTCTGCGCGGCACCGGACCGGGGGCTTTCACGTCGGCGCTGTGGGCGCGCTTCGCCCAGCCGGCCGCGATCATCTATGCCCGCGACGCGGAAATCGAACGCCGCATGATCGACGCCTTGAGTCAGGCGATCACGACAACCGCGGTCCGGTCCGGGGCCCTGTTCACCAAGGATTTTTCAGCGCGCGATTTATGGGTGCGGGCGTTTCGCGAGACCTATGCCGCCGAGCTGCGGCCGGAGAGCGCAGAGAAAGGCGTCGAGCTCGTTGAACGCGACCTTGCGCGCTATGAGGCCGTCACCGCGGCGATCTTCGAAGCAAAGAAAGATGCGCCGGGCGTCTATCCTCCGCAGGGCGATGAAGACGCGCCAGCAAAAGCGCTGGCGACCTGGCACCTGCGGCGCATCTGCGGAAAAACATTGAATGCCGCTCGCTTGATCAAGGCGGCGTTCACCTTCAATGGCGGCCTCGATTACGCCGTCGCGAAGATCGAACGTCACTCGGGCGTGAAGATCGAGCTTACGGAAAAAGAAAAGCGGAGCCCGTTGCTCACGGGACTCCGCCTGTTCTTCAAGGTCAGAAAGCGCGGCGGCCTGAACTAAATTTTGAGCATGATCTTTTCGGAAAGCCGCTTCACACCTTTCCGGATCGTGCTCTAGGCGCGCGCCGCGACTTTCGGCGCGCTGGTATCGATCAGGCCCAATTTCGTCGCGACGCCCGCGAAGATCGCGATGACGCGATCGAGTTGCTCTTCCGTATGCGCGGCGCAGATGCTGGCGCGCAGCAGGCAGTAGCCGAACGGGGTCGCCGGCGGCAGCGCGAGGTTCACATATACGCCCGCTTCGATCAGGCCGCGCCAGAACGCGAGCGCCGTCACCGGATCGGGCGCGACGACGGCCACGACCGGACTGACGTCGGAGGCGATCTTGAGACCAAGCGCCGACAGACCGCTGTGAAGCTGTTCGGAATTGCGCTCGATACGTTTGCGCAGCACGCCGCCATTCTTGATGATCTTGAGATTGACGGTGGCTGACGCGACAACCGACGGCGGCAACGACGCGGTGAAGATGTAGGCGCGCGTGACGAGGCGCAACGTGTCGAAGCTGGGGTGGTTCGAAACGCAGAAGCCGCCCACGGTGCCGACGGATTTGGAGAAGGTGCCGACGATGAAGTCGACATCGTCTTCAACGCCCGCTTCTTCCGGCACGCCGCGGCCGTAACGGCCGCACACGCCCATCGAGTGCGCTTCGTCGGACAGCAGGTAAACGTTTTCGTATTTCTTCTTCACCGCGACGAATTCGGCCATCGGCGCTTTGTCGCCCAGCATCGAGTAGATGCCTTCGACGACGATCAGCTTATTGCCCGGCTTGTCGGCAAGACGCGAAAGGCGCTTATCGAGATCAGCCGGATCATTGTGTTTGAAGCGGATGACCTGCGCCGAGGAGCCGCGCACGCCGTCGTAAATCGAGGCATGGCAGTCGGCATCCATCAGGATGAAATCTTCAGGACCCATGAGCGTCGATAGGATGCCCTGGTTCGCAAGGAAGCCGGTCGAGAACACCATCGCATGCGACTTGGCGAAGAAATCGCACAGCGCGGCTTCGAGCTCTTTGTGTCCGTAGTAGGTGCCATTCGCCATGCGGCTGCCGGTCGTGCCGGTGCCACAAGCATCGAGCGCATCATGCGCGGCCTTCAGCGCTTCGGGCTGGAAGGTCAGGCCAAGATAATTGTTGGTGCCCACCAAGATGGTGCAGCGGCCGCCGATCATGGCTTCCGTCTGGGACAGAACTTCGTCCATCACCACGTTAAACGGATTGATGCCCTCGCCGAAGAGCGCATCGCGCTGCGCCCTCAAAGGCGCCCAGCGGTCGAATAGATCAGCCATCCTTAAGTCCCCTTTACTGTTTACCGACGCGGGCGTTTCAGCGCCCGTCGTCCTTGAGAATCTTATCGACCGCCAGCGCTAGGTCTTTCACGGTGGCCACATCCGGAAGGATGTTCATCGGCACCGAAATCTCGAAGTCGTCTTCGACGACAGCGATAAATTCCATAACGACCAGAGAGTCGAAGTTCAGGTCCTCGGTAAATCGCGTTTCAGGCTTTAGCTCGGTCCCGGTCTTATTGAACCCCGCCAGGATCTTCACCAGGGTCGCCAGTGTCTCGGGCGATGGTTCGGCAGAGGGGTTCATGACCAGTTGGTTCCCAGCGCCCTTTTACGGGCGTCTTCTTCAAAAATTCCTTCGCAGGTGCGAAATTATGTGGGGGATCAACGGCTCTGTGACAAATCAACTTAGCCGTTACGTTGTTAACAGGCCCCGTGAGGCGTACCAATTCACAGTGTCTTTAAACCCTCGGTCGAGTGACCATGACGGTTTATATCCAATAAGTTCTGTCGCCTCCGCGGCCCAGTCCGGGTGGAGCAACTCGGGGACCTTACCCCAGGACAGGACCGAAGGCCGGCCCGCGAGGGTGGAAACCAGGCTCGCGAGCGCCCCGGCGGCGTAAAGCACCGCGGCCGGTACGGGAATTAGGCGCGGGTTCGTTCGCACGGCGCCCCCGGCGGCCTGGGCGATTTCCTCCCACGTATAGCCGCCGATGCGCCCGTCATCGAATTCGACCGGCTTGCCGGGCGGCGTTTCCACCTCAAGGGCGGCGAGCACCGCGCCGGCGACATCGCCGACGTGCACGAGGGAGGTGCGCGCCTCCGGAACCATGGGACGCAGGATGAAACCGCGCGAGGCCATCTGGAAGATACGGAGCGTCTCAAGGTCGCCCGGGCCATAAACGGCGGGCGGGCGCAGCATCACCATCGGAATACGGTCCTGGAGGGCGCGCAAGGCTTGCTCGCCGGCGCGCTTGCTTGCGGCATAGGGCGACAGACGCGGATGACGGGCGGCCAGGGACGACATGTAGACGAAACGCGGGGGGCGGCCTTCGTTGGCGGCAATCTCGGCCAGCCGGCGGGTCGCATCGGCATTCACCGCGAGAAATTCCGCGCGGCTCGCGGCGCGGATGGCGCCGGCGCAATGCACGACGCCACTGGCGCCTTTGACCAGCGACTTCAGCGCCGCTTCGTCGTTGAGGGCGCCAAGCACCCACGAGATGCTGTCGTCTTCGGCCTGATCTTGCGTGGGAAGCCGGCGCGCCAGCGCGCGCACAGCGTAGCCCGCTTCGGTCAGCCGCTTGACGATATGCTGGCCGATGAAACCGGTCGCGCCCGTTACCGCGACAACGGGCAGGACCGCGGTTTGATCACGAGGCAACGGGGGAACTCGCCTCGACCGGCAGAATCTCGCCGGCCTCGAACATCTTTTTCGCGCGGCCGCGGGCGAGCTTGCCGGACGTGGTCTTGGGCAGGCTGCGGGCCGGCACCAGCACGACATCGCAGAGGATACCGACGGCATCCTGGACTTTGGCGCGTACTTCGGCTTGTAGTTTCTGGCGATCTTCGGCGCTCGAAGCGCGGCATTGCACCAGAACCGTCGGGCGATCCGTGCCGTCGGCGTTGGGCAGAATGATCGCCGCGCTGTCGCCCGAACGCAGGCCATCGATATGTTCGACGGTCCATTCGATATCCTGCGGCCACACGTTCCGGCCGTTGATGATCATCATATCCTTGGCGCGGCCAACGATGACGAGTTCGTCCCCGATCCAATAGGCAAGATCGCCTGTATCGAGCCAGCCGTCGATGAGCGCGGCCTTGGTGGCTTCGTCGTCGTTGAAATAGCCCTGCATGACGCTGGGCCCTTGCACGAAGAAGCGGCCGACCTGGCGCTCGCCCAGGACCTTGCCCTCTTCATCGCGAATCTCGCCGCGGTGTTCGGGCAGCACCTTGCCGCAGGAGACAAAAGTGCGCGCGCCCTCGGCCTCGGCCGGCGCGGGAACGGCGCGGTGGGCCTCAAGAGCGTCCTTGTCCACGTGATCGAGCAGCATGCCCGTGCCGGCTTCGGAGAAGCTGACCGCAAGGACGCATTCGGCAAGGCCGTAGCTTGCGCAGAAGGCCTTGTCGGAAAACCCGTACGGACGGAACGCCGCGGCAAACGCCTGCATGACGTTCGGCTTGATCATCTCGCCGCCGATGCCGGCCATGCGCCAGCGCGACAGATCAAGGCCGAGCGCGCCTTCGGCCATGGTCGAGACGCGCCGCGCGCAGAGTTCGTAGCCGAACGAGGGCGCGTAGGACACGGTGCCGCCGTTCTCGCTGATCATTTTCAGCCAGGTGAGCGGGCGCCGGGCGAAATCCTCGGTCGGCAGATAATCCATGGACGTTTGACTGGTGAGCGCCCCGAGCATGAAGCCGACCAGGCCCATGTCATGGAAGAACGGAAGCCAGGACGCGCCGCGATCGCCTTCACTATTGCGCACGCCATAGCGCGTCATGGCCCGGCAGTTGGCCATGAGGTTGGCATGGGTCACCATTACGCCGGTGGGGAAGCGCGTCGAACCGGAACTGTATTGAATGTAGGAAAGATCGTCCGTGCGCGCCCGCGGCAGAGCGCCGGCGGGAGTTGCGCGGTTATAAACATCCTCGGCCGTGCCGATCATCATCAGGCCGAGGCCGGCAGCGGCCTCTTCCACCAGCGGCAGGAATTCGACCGCGCCGACGGCCATGCGCGCGCCCGACGAGCGAAGCTGGCCTTTGATCTGCTCGATATAGGCCTCGCGCCGGCCAAAAGCGGTCGGCAGCGGCATCGGCACGGGAATCGCACCGGCGTACTGGCAGCCAAAGAACATCGCCAGAAAGTCAGGATGGGTGGCGGCTAGCAACGCGACCCGATCGCCGGGCGCAATGCCCATCCCGGCCAACCGCCGGCCAAGGTCCTCGGACCTGTCACGCAGGGCGCGGTAGGGCAGAACGGTGTCGAGGAGCCCCCGCGCGGAATAGAAATTCATCCCGGTTTCGCTGCGGGCCGCGTAATCGAGGGACTCGCTGAGCGTGGCAAAGTCGGCAAGTCGGCGGCTGACGCCCGGAGAGTCCGATGGCGTGGGGCGAAGGCTTGAGGCCTTGGAATCTTGGGCTTCTGTGCTCATTTGGGGTTCTCTTCGCCCTTACGCCGGAGTCGGTCAATTCACCGAATGTTACAATTATTGCAAGGCGCTTGATGGTGCGGGTCACAACTGCGTTGGCCCGTGCCTCTCACACAGCTGTGATTCTTTGCAGGACTTCCGATGTCTGTATTGTAGTTTCTTGAGCTGCCCGTTCGTTCGAGGAGACACCGATGGATAAGATGACTCTTGCTGCCGCCGTTGCCGGCGCCATTGCGATGGTGGGCCCGCTGGGCCTGGCGTCGGCCGCTGAAACCGGTAAGGGCAAGGAGAAGTGCTTCGGCGTCGCCGTGGCGGGCGAGAACGGCTGTGCCTCGGCCGACGGAAGCCATGGCTGCGGCGGCCTTGCGACGGTCGACTATAGCGGCCAGGAGTGGGTGCTCGTCGAAGGCGGCACCTGCGAAAAAATGGGCGGCAAGCTCGAGCCGTTTAAGGGCCTGGGTAAGCCGCCGGCGAAAAAGTCCGACGCGGCACCCGCGAAGAAGTGAGCCTTTCGCGCGCCTGCGGAATAGGGCTAAGGACGGCCCATCTCGCCCAGCTAGCCGCCGAGGCCAAGGACGCCTCCCTCACCGCCCCTTGGCTTGAAATTCATACCGAGAATTTTCTGATCGATGGCGGCCCGCGCCTTGCGATGCTGAACGCGGTTGCCGCGCGCTATCCCATAAGCTGCCACAGCGTCGCGCTGTCGCTCGGTTCGGCACAAGGATTGGACAAGAGGCATCTGGCGCGCGTAGCCGATCTGATCGCGCGAATTAAACCCGCATTCGTATCGGACCACCTGTCGTGGAGTGCCGTTGACGGCATTCACCTCAACGATCTGCTGCCACTACCCTATACCGAAGCGGCGCTGAACACCGTGGCCCGCAACGTCCTTGAAGCCCAGGAGGCTTTTGATCGGCGCATTTTGGTCGAGACCCCGTCGCGGTATCTGACGTTCGAGAACGCGGATATGGATGAGCCGGAGTTTTTCAAGCGCCTGGTTGCGCGCACCGGCTGCGGCATCCTGCTCGACCTCAACAATATCCATGTCAGCGCATTCAACCTTGGCTTCAACGCCGAGGACTATCTGCGGAAGATTCCCCCGCAGATGATTGAAGAAATCCATCTCGCCGGATATGCGCCCAGCCCAGTGCATTCGGATCTGCTCATCGATACACATAGCCGGCCGGTCGCGGGCGATGTGTGGGCCCTGTACGAAAGGACAATCGCGCGCATCGGTCCGCGGCCGACCCTCATCGAATGGGACAACGATGTACCGGCGCTGGACGTTCTCACCGCGGAAATGAGACGCGCGCAGCGCGTGCTGTCACTATGAGTGACCTGGTAGATCTGCAGCGCCAATTCCTGCGCGCTCTGAACGAAGATGCCGGCGCTTTAGATGGCGTCGTCGTCGATGCTGCGCGGCGGATGACAGTTCACAAGACCACCATCGAAGGCGGCCTTCTCAACACCCTGGCCAACGGCTTCCCCGCATTGCGCCGCGTCGTCGGCGGACCGGTCTTTGCAAGTCTGGTCAGTGAATTCATCGCCACGGCGCCGCCGCGTCACCCGCTGCTCTCGACCTATGGCGGCGGTTTTGCGGCCTTCGTCGCGACGCAACCGATCGCCGCGTCACTGCCTTATCTGCAGGACCTCGCGCGCGTCGAGTGGGCGCGACAGGACTCCTACCTCGCGGCCGACGCCGCTTTGCTTGACCCCGGCAGCCTGAATACCGGCGATCCGGACAGCTTGAGCCGTCTGACACTTCGCTTGCATCCGGCCACGCGCGTGATCACCTCGCCCTTCCCGGTGCACACGATCTGGCGCCTCAATCAGGCCGATGTTGATGATAAGGACATTCCAGCGCTCGATATGAAAGTTGCAGAGCATGTGATTGTGACGCGCCCTCACGGGGAAGTCGTCACGCGCGCCATCAGCCTTGCGGACGCGGCTTTGGTGACGGCGGTGATGGGCGGCGCGAGCCTGGGCGCAGCGGTCGAAGGGGCCTTTGCAGTGGCGCCGGATTTCGACGTGACCCAGGTACTCGCGGGTCACTTCGCCAACGGAACGTTTGCCAGCCCCTGTTGATGTGGTCGCGTTTTCTGCGACGAACCGGTACCCACTTCGTCGAAAAACGCTCTAGCCTTTAACGTCGAAGCCGGTGCGCGCGAGCAGGACGTAGAATTCCTTGATCGCTTTTTCTTTGTCCGCGGGCTCGGGCAGATCGGCCGTATATTCGGAAATGAAATCCTTGCGGCGCAGATAGCTGACAACAGTGTCGCGGGCGATGGTGGTCGCGCGGCCGATCGTGAGCACGCCGGAGGCGCAGAAATTCACCAAGCGCGAGGCGCGTTCACGGAACGGCAGACGCGAGTCGTCCAGACGCTGAATCACTCCCGCCGAGATGATGTAGTCCGAGACGATTTCATCGAAGCGATTGGCGATGGGATCGCGCAGCGCGGGATTGAGTTTGGATTCGAGCACCAGTTTCTGGATGGCGGCGGCCTCCTGCAGGCGCGCCTTTTCGGTACGCGCTTCGGGAGCGATCTTCTGCACGGTGCTAAGGGTCGCGGCGAGATTGCGGATTTGAGATTCGATAGCGCCGCGTGATTCCGCATCGGCGTCGGGATCGAACATCGCGAGCAGGAACAGGAATTTCTGTTTTCCCGAGCTCAGCTTATCGCGCACGCCTTCCATGGCCTTCTTCACGCCAGCCGCGCCGCCCATATTGGCGATGCGCGCCCACCGGTACGTGAGGCCCATCGCCATGTTCCCACCGCCGAGCACGCCGAGGTCGGAAATGGCGCGGGCGAGCAGTTCATCGAAGAAGGCCTTATCGACCGCGGGGTCCTCGCTGTTCGTCAGGCGCACAGGACTGGCAAGGTCGCGTTCAATACGTTCGAAGAGCACCGCCTTGGATCGCGGCAGAAGGTTTGCCGCAAAAAGCGTGTTCAAAAGCGTAACCAGTTCTTCGGCGGCGAATTTAGTCGGTTTGCACTTGCCCTGCACAAGGTCGAGGATGCGCGTGACCGCGTCGCCGAGGTGCTTGGAAACGCCGATAACATCCTTAATGACGGTCTTGGACACGAAGATGTCCGCCATCATCTCGTCGATCATCGCGCGGGCGCGTTCGTCTTTCTGCGTGCTCGCCATCGGCAGCAGTTGG
>CANJEU010000065.1 GCA_947473445.1 Fidelibacterota bacterium
CAGGGTTGCCGAATCGCAGGAACCCTCCGTGAGCGCTGAATGGGCCGAAATCATGGCCCCACCGGCGGCCGAGGTCCTCGAAGTCATGTCGGCTCGCACCGTCGATGGCGGTGCCCGCGCCACGAATTCAGCCGATATCTTTACGGCGCTGACCGCGCCTCCGGTGGAAGCGTTCTTCGCATCTCTCGATGATCAGAACTTTGGGATTGCGCCGCCGTTTGGGGCGATCGCGCCGTACGGCCAGCTTTTCAATATCTTTTGAGCCCCGTACACTAACCGCGCGGCCGCCACCATTGGCGCCGGCGTTATTGGGGGCGACATGCCTGACAGCCAGAATGGCGCTCAGGACGAAGAGGGCTACGGCATTTACGTCGACGAGATCGGCGCGGGCCCCTATTCGCAGTTCGAACGCCCGAGTTATGTCCTCGAAAATCTGAAGTGGGGTACGCCGGGCCTTGGCAGTACAGGCGGCACAATCACCTGGGCCATTCTCGGCTCCGGCCAGTCCCTCGCCAGCAACAATCCCTATACAAGCGCGGTGACCAGCGTCGATCCGGTCTTCGTCTCGACCATCCGCGCCGCATTCGCCCGTTGGGAACAGGTCGCTAATTTCGATTTTGTCGAGACCACAAATCCCGCCACCGCCGACATGATCGTCGCCTTCGATGAATTGTCGGGCCAAAGCGCCAATACGATTGGACTGGCGCAGTACTACTACATCGGGTCGCGCCTGACGCGGTCGTACATCTCTTTCGATCTGAACCGCCGCTACCAGACGCTCGACGGAACGATCCATCCAGCGGGCACATCGAGCGGCAGCGGGCTCAACCTCTATACCCTCGCGCTCCACGAAATCGGCCATTCCATCGGCCTTGGGCACGAGGACGACTTCGACACCGTCATGAATTCGATCTCGGACGGCGTGCTCACCGATCTCACAAGCGATGATATCGCCGGCGCGCGGGCAATCTATGGCGCCGCCGGATCTACGCCGCCCACGGTTGACGACTACGCGGCGACAACAGCGACCACGGGGGCGGTCACTGTGGGGGGGGCGGTCACGGGACGTGTCGACACCACCTCCGACGAAGATTGGTTCCGCATCACCCTGACGTCCGGCGTCAGCTATCGCATCGATCTGCGCGGCTCCGACACAAGCGGCGGCACGCTGCGCGATCCCTACGTTCGCCTGCTCAATAGCGGCGGCTCCGTCCTCTCCACCGACGACGACGCCGGCACCGGCACCGACTCGCAGATCCTCTTCACCGCGACCAGCAGCGGCACCTACTACATCGCCGCCAGCGGGTTCGATGGCGAGCAGGGCACCTACACGCTCAGCGTCACCAGCACCGTCGTGACAGACGACTACGCCGCCACCACGGCTACCACCGGCGCGATCACGGTCGGAGCAACAGTCACGGGCAATATCGCCACCGCCGCTGATGTCGACTGGCTGCGCGTGGCGCTCACGGCTGGCACACTCTACCAATTCGATGGACGTGGCAGCGCAGCCTTCAACGGCACGCTCGCCGATCCGACCATGCAGTTACTCAATTCAAGCGGTACGGTGCTGCGGACCGACAACGACAGCGGCGACGGCAGCGACGCGCGCATTCTCTATACGCCCACCGCGTCGGGCGCCTACTACGTCGCCATGCGGTCGACCTCCGCGACGGCGACCGGTACATACACCGTGGGCGTCACCGCAAACCCCGACGACTTCGCCGCCACGACGGCCACCACGGGTGTGGCCAGCGTCGGCAGCACGACGTCGGGCATCGTCGAGCGCGCCGGCGACCGCGACTGGTTCCGCGCTACGCTCACGGCCGGTACGACCTATTCCATCGAAGTGCGCGCCACATCGCCCGGCAGCGGCATCCGCTGGACCGAGTCCTCGGTCATCTTGCACAGCAGTTCCGGCGCGACGCTCTCAAGCGATACCCGCAGCGGCCTCGCCGCGGCGGCGCGCCTCACCTACACGCCCACCAACACGGGCGCCTTCTATATCGACGCGCTGGCGTTCAGCACCGGCGTTGGCGCCTACACTGTCACCGTGACGGCCGGTGCTGTGCAGGAAACGCCGGCCATGATCGCGCAAGCCGAGGCCGGACCTACCGACGCCGATCTGGCCGCGCTTACGGCCTCGCCGGCGATTGACCTGTGGGAGCTCCCGGTCCTGGGGGGCGAGCAGGCGGCTTCATTGCTGGCGCAACCCCCGGCCTTTACCCTCCTCGCGTCGTATGAGATCAATTCACCCGAGGACGAACATCGTCTCGCCAACACGGCGCGGTTCGATCCGCTCTTCCAAATGCAGCAGAGAACCCCGTTCGATCTCCTGCCGATAGGCTAATATGATCCCCGTCACGCCCACCCTTTCGCTCGACGACAGTGAAGTTGAGCTTTCCTTCATCCGTTCGAGCGGGCCCGGCGGTCAAAACGTCAACAAGGTCGCCACCGCCGTGCAGTTGCGATTCGACGCTGCCAAATCGCCGGCCTTGTCGCACAGTGTTTACCGCCGGCTGCTCGTGCTTGCCGGCCGGCGCGCGACCAAGGAGGGCGTCATCGTCCTCACCGCCAACAGCCACCGCACCCAGGATATGAACCGCAAGGACGCCATCGCGCGCCTTGTGGAGATGATCGAGAAGGCCACCCACGCGCCCAAGCGCCGGGTCGCCACCCGCGTCAGCAAGAATCAGAAGAAGCAGCGCCTTGAAGGCAAGCGCAAGCGCGCGGGCGTGAAGTCGGGCCGCCGTGTCGGGTCGGGCGATTTCGACTAACCTGCGGGGACCCGCGGCGCATTCGGCTGCGAATCGCATACAGCACAAAACCGATTTTCTGAATCATTAAATTTTCCGCGTCTGCAAAAATCGCTCGACGAAAAATCGGGAGGGCGCGCATCATTCACGTCGGTAAGCCTACGGCGGTTCGCCACGCTCGTGCTCTTTGACATTGTGAACTACGTTTTAAGCTATGTTGCTGGCGCATGGCTTGCTGCCCTTTCCGCGCCTAAACCCTCGAAGTGTCGCAAAGTGTCGCCAAAGTGTCGCCAGGGACGGAAATCAGCTTAAGGCTTTCTCACGCTTTCTGAATTCGGAAAGTGTCGCCTGTCGCCACTGTCGCCCGTTTTGCCCCTTTATGGCGTCGAGCCATGCGCGGGCAGGGATCAGGGCGCGCCGCCGCCGTCGGTGAATTGTAGCGCGGCGACGCGGGCATAGAGCGGGTTGCTCGCGATCAACTCCTCATGGCGGCCCGTTGCAACCAGGCGACCATCGTCGATGACTGCAATCCGGTCGGCGTTCACCACCGTCGCAAGGCGGTGGGCGATCACCATGGTCGTGCGTCCCACCATCAGGCGTTCCAGCGCCGTCTGCACCAGCCGTTCGTTCTCGGCATCAAGCGCGCTGGTGGCTTCGTCCAGCAGCAGCAGCGCCGGATCGCGCAGGATCGCGCGCGCAATGGCGATACGTTGTTTTTGTCCGCCGGACAGGCGCACGCCGCGCTCACCCAGGAAGCTCTTCATGCCATCGGGCAGTTTACGGATGAACTCCATGGCGGCGGCGGCTTCGGCGGCGGCGATCACTTCTTCGTCGCTCGCATCCGGACGGCCGTAACGGATGTTCTCCATGGCGTCGGCCGCGAAGATCACCGGATCCTGCGCCACCAGGCCGATGCGCGAACGCACCTGCTGCGGGTCGGCTTCCTTCAGGTCGACACCGTCGATGCACACCCGGCCCGCCTGCGGATCGTAAAAACGCAGCAGCAGTTGGAAGACCGTGGTTTTGCCCGCGCCCGAGGGACCAACGATGGCCACGTGTTCCCCTGGAGCCACATTCAGTGTCAGGCCCTTGAGCGCCGCGGTCTGCGGACGCGAGGGGTAATGGAAGGTCACGTTCTCGAAGGACACTGCGCCGCGCGCAGGGATCGGCAGGGCTTTGGGCTGCGCGGGGGCCGTGATGTCCGGCTCGGTTTCCAGCAATTCGATCAGGCGTTCGGTCGCCCCCGCCGCCCGCTGCAGGTCGCCCAGCACTTCAGTCACAGCGCCGACGGAGGCCGCAACCATCACCGCATAGAAGATGAAAGCGGTCAGATCGCCCGGCGTCACCGTCCCGTCGATCACGCCGTGCCCGCCCGCCCACACCACGGTGGCTATGGCGGCAAACACCAGAAGGATGACGATCGCCCCCAGCATGGCCCGCGCGCCAATGCGGCGCATGGCGGTGGTGAAAGCGCCTTCGACATTGCGGGCGAAGAACGCCCGGTCGCGCTCTTCATGCACATAGGCCTGCACGGTGCGAATCGCGTTCAGGTTTTCTTCGGCATAGGAGCCTACGTCCGCGACGCGGTCCTGGCTTTCGCGCGAGAGTTTACGCACGCGCCGTCCGTACCAAATGATCGGCACGATCACCAAGGGCAGCACGAGGCCTACAAGTCCCGTCAGCCGCGCATTGGTGATGATCAGCATGGTGACGCCGCCGATGAGCGCGACGGTATTGCGCAAGGCGATCGACAGCGACGAGCCGATCACCTGTTGCAGCAGTGAAGTATCGGTCGTCAGGCGCGAGAGGATTTCGCCGGTCTTGGTGGTTTCGAAGAAGCCGGGCGATAAGCGTAAAATATGGTTGAATACCGCCGTGCGGATGTCGGCCACCACCCGCTCGCCGATCCATGAAATATAATAAAAGCGCACAAAGGTGCCGATGGCCATCACGGCGATCACACCCATCAGCACCAAGAGGCCCTGATCGAGCAGGTCGCGGCTGCCTTCGGAAAGGCCCCTGTCGATGACGAACTTCAGCCCCATGCCGATGCTCAAGGTGGCGGCCGAGGTAATCGCAAGCGCCACGGCGAAAATCGTAAGTTGGGGCGCATACGGGCGCATGAAGGCATAGGTACGCCGCAGGTGGGCGTAGTTCTTGCTCCGGGGCCGGTCAGGCATATTCCAGCGCGTGGGGCCGGACGACCGTTCGCTCATAATACTTCCAGTGACTCGTGTGGTGGCGATGGACGGGACGGAATTCGGCCCCTGAATTGGGCCTTTCCACGCGCGAAGTCAACGCGCGACGCTGGCTCTTTCTCAAGGATGGCGGAGGCAAGCGCCCGCCACTAATCTAGGGCTATGCCCGTGATCGAACGTGTCATTTCCGCCTGCCGCGACTGCCTCGCCGAATATGAATCGGACGAGCCGGTTTGCACAAATTGTGGCTCGGAGCGGGTGGTGCGCCACCCGGAATTGGGCCGCCTGACCGTGGCCCACATCGATTGCGATGCTTTCTACGCCACCATCGAAAAGCGCGACGACCCCAGCCTGAGGGATAAGCCGGTCCTCGTCGGGGGCGAAAGACGCGGCGTCGTTTCGACCGCTTGCTATATCGCGCGCAAGTTTGGACCGCGCTCGGCCATGCCGATGTTCAAGGCGCTGCAACTGTGCCCGCACGCGGTTGTGATCAAACCGAATATGGCCAAATACAAAGAGGTCAGCCGCCAGGTCCATAAAGTGTTCGATACGGCAACGCCGCTGATCGAGGCGCTTTCGCTCGACGAAGCGTTCCTCGACCTCTCGGGCACCGGCAAACTTTTCAACCGCTCGGCGGCCGCGACGCTCGCCAATATCGCGCGCGAGATCGAGCGCGACATCCGCATCACCGTCTCCATCGGCCTCAGCTACAATAAGTTTCTCGCCAAGCTGGCGTCCGACCTCGACAAGCCGCGCGGTTTCGCGGTGATCGGCCGCAGCGACGCGGTGTCCGTTCTTCACGATCTTCCGCTCACCCGGTTGCTCGGCGTCGGTCCCGCGCTGGCCGACCGGCTCAAGGTCGCGGGCTTCTTTAAAGTGGGCGATGTGCAGCGGCGTTCGCACGAAGAGATGGCAATCCTCTTTGGCGAAACGGGCAACTATATCGCGCGCCTGGCCCAAGGCATCGACGAACGGCATGTGAATGTCGATCGCGAGGCCAAAAGCGTATCGGCGGAAACCACCTTCAACGAAGATATCCGCGATCCTGCCAAGCTGCGCCGTATCCTCTGGACCTTGTGCGAACGCGTTGCGGACCGTCTGAAAACCAAGAATATCGCCGGCCGTACGGTGACGCTGAAGCTCAAGACCACGCGCTTCAAAACCGTCACGCGCAATCATCGCCTCGGCGCGCCGACGCAGCTTGCCGAGACGATCTTCCGCGAGGCCGAAACCATGTTATTGAAAGAGGCCACTGGACCGCTGTTTCGTCTCATCGGCGTTGGTGTCGATCAGCTGAGCGATCCGGCCGGCGCTGATCCGCAGGACCTTTTCTCCGTCATGGGGGGAAAAACCGCTACGCGCACCGCCGAGGTGGAACGGGCGATGGATACGGTTCGCGCGAAGTTCGGGCGCGCCGCCATACGCAAAGGCCGTTCGGACCTGTAATAGGATGTTGTTTGATGGAAATGACCGGCGATTACCTTATTCCCGCATCACGCGATGCGGTCTGGGCCGCGCTGAATGACCTTGGTGTGCTGAAAGAGGCCATCCCTGGCTGCGAGGAAATTTCGCGCCTGTCGGAGCATGAAATCGACGCCGTTGTGGTCGCGAAAATCGGCCCGGTGAAGGCCTCGTTCAAAGGTCTCATTACGCTGTCCGATCTCGATCCGCCCAACGGTTACACCATTCGCGGAGAAGGCAAGGGCGGGGCCGCCGGTTTTGCCAAGGGCGGCGCGCGGGTGCGGCTGGAACAGGAAGCCGACGGCACGCGCCTCATTTATACTGTCGATGCCTCGGTCGGGGGTAAGATCGCCCAAGTCGGTGGACGTCTGATCGTCTCGGCGGCTAAAAAACTCGCCGATGAATTCTTTTCCCGCCTCGGCGCTCTCGCCGCGGCCAGAGACGCGAGCCCCGCATGAAGATTTCTCTCACCGTCAACGGAACCGCGCACACGGTCGACGTCGAGCCGCGCACGCTGCTGGTTGACGTCCTGCGCGAACAGTTGCGCCTCACTGGCACCCACGTCGGCTGCGATACCAGCCAATGCGGCACATGCACCGTGCACCTGAACGGCAAGCCAGTAAAAGCCTGTGCGCTGCTCGCCGTGCAGGCGGAAGATCAACAGATCACCACCATTGAAGGCGTGGCTAACGGCGGCGCGCTGCATCCCATGCAGGCCGCCTTCCGTGAGCATCACGCGCTCCAGTGCGGCTTCTGCACGCCTGGAATGATCATGACGGCGCTGGCGCTCGTTGAGCGTCACAAGGATGCCGAGCTGACAGATGCGCTCGTGCGCAAAGAGCTCGAAGGCAACTTCTGCCGCTGCACGGGATATCAACCCATCGTCACGGCGATTCTCGCCGGCGCGAAAGCGATGGTATAAACATGCATAACTTCGCTTACCACCGTCCCACGACGCTCACCGAGGCCCGGGAAATCTTTGCGCGCGGCGAGGATGCCGTATATCTCGCCGGTGGGCAGACGCTCATTCCGACCCTCAAGCAGCGCCTGCGTCAGCCCTCCGATGTCATCGATCTTTCGCGCGTGCCCGATCTGCGCGGCATCAGCGTCGAGAATGACCTTCTGGTCATCGGCGCCATGACCACGCATGCCGACGTTGCGGCCTCCCCCGAGGTCCGTCGGATTCTCCCGATGCTTGCACATATGGCGGGCGAAGTTGGCGATCCGCAGGTACGCGAATGCGGCACTCTGGGCGGCGCGCTCGCCAATAGCGATCCGGCGGCGGACTATCCGGCGGCGGTGCTCGCGCTTGGCGCCACGCTTCATACGCAGGACCGCACAATCGCGGCCGATGATTTCTTCACGGCCCTTTTCGAAACCGCGCTCGCGCCGGGCGAACTTCTCGTCAAAGTTGGTTTCCCGGTCCCCAAGCGCGCGGCCTATCAGAAGTTCCGCAATCCCGCGTCGCGCTATGCGGTCGCCGGCGTGTGTGTGGCTGAAACCGCACACGGCGTGCGTGTCGCCGTCACCGGGGCGGGGTCTTACGCTTTCCGCCAGAGCGAGATGGAAGCCGCGCTTACCGCGTCCTTCACGCCGGAGGCGCTCGCAGGCATTGTCATCCCCGATGACGATTTGAACAGCGACCTGCACGCGACGCCCGCCTATCGCGCGCACCTCGTCGGCGTCATGGCCGCGCGGGCTGTCGCGGCCATTGCCTAGCCCACGCATAGCTGGGTTTCGCAACTGGCGGTACTGAAGCCGTGGCCGCTGTCTCAGACTCAACGCCTGAAATTCATGGGGGTCTTCATGTCGGCGCCGATCCGCTTCTATATCGACTTCGTCTCCACCTACTCCTATCTCGCGATTCACAGGATCGATGACCTGGCCGCGCGGTATGGCCGCACCGTCGATTGGCAAGTCATCTCGCTCGGGCATGTGTTCCAGGAGCTCAAGATCACGCCGCCGCCGTTCATTCCAGCGCGGCTCAAGTACAATACCCTCGATCTGCTGCGCAGCGCCGAATTCGCGGGCCGCACGTTCAAGATCCCGGCGGTGTTTCCTTTCGATGCCAAACTCGCGCGCTACGCCTTCTGGAGCCTGAAGGCGCAAGATGAAAAACGCGCGCGTGATTTCGCGCTCGCCGTCATGGATCGCACATTCGGACAAGGCGGCAGCATCACGACGTTCGAAGAGATCGCCGACGCCTGCGCGCACCTCGGCCTCAGCGCGGCCGATATCGAAGCGTTGGCCACAGCGCCCGCGGCAAAACGCGCCGTGGTCGAAGCCATGGACAGGGC
>CANJEU010000066.1 GCA_947473445.1 Fidelibacterota bacterium
CGGGCCCGATCCCGCCGGTGTACGTGGGCGCGCTGCCTGAAAAGGTACGTGACGCCGTCGTCAGCCTGCCGGTGAACCAGGTCAGTGACGTGATCTCTGTGACGGGCTCGCGCCTGTACGTCATGGTCTGCCAACGTCAGGCCGACTCCGGCGTTCCCGGCGAAAACCAGGTGCGCAGCATGCTGGAAAATTCCAAGCTCAATAACATCGCCCGCCAGAAGCTGCGCGACCTGCGCCGTCAGGCTCTGATCGATGTGCGTCTCTAAGCGCTAATGACCATGCGCGCGCGTCCCGCTCCGCTCGCGCTCACCATGGGCGAGCCGGCGGGCGTGGGGGGCGAGATCTCGCTGAAAGCCTGGACGCGGCGCGATAATCTCCCCA
This sequence comes from Fidelibacterota bacterium, assembly GCA_947473445.1. GTDB lineage: Bacteria > Pseudomonadota > Alphaproteobacteria > Rhodospirillales > Rhodospirillaceae > SHVO01. The sequence goes on from CANJEU010000066.1 coordinate 382, forward strand.
CTTTTTTCATCATCGACGATGCCGGCCGCCTGTCGGCCCTCGCGGAGCGCTTTGGGATCGATTGCCCTATTGCCTCCATCGCCGCGCCGGCCGAGGCCCATGAGGTTTTTCACCGCGCCCTGCCGGTGATGCCGCTTGCGGCGCCGCTTCCGGCGGTCGCCCTTGGTGTCCCGAGTGCATCGACCGCGCAGGCCGTCGTCGGCGCCATCAATCAGGCCGTCGATTACGTCAAAGCGGGCACGGCCTCGGGGATGGTCACCAATCCGATTCAGAAGGCGATCCTACAGAACACCGGCTTTGCCTTTCCCGGTCACACCGAATACCTCGGCCACCTCGCGGGTATTCCAGACCCCGTGATGATGTTGCTCATTGAAGAGCTCAAGGTGGTCCCGGTCACCGTGCACGTTGCGATCAAAGACGTCGCCGGCACGCTGACGACGGGCGCCATCGTGCACGCCGCGCGCATTACGGCAGCGTCCCTGAAACGGGATTTCGGAATTGCGCGGCCCCGCCTTGCGGTCGCCGCGCTCAATCCTCATGCCGGCGAAAAAGGGAAGATGGGCGGTGAAGAAGGCAGCATCATCGCCCCGGCCATTGCGCAGCTGCGCGAAGACGGCCTTGATGTCAGCGGCCCCGCGCCGGCCGATACGCTGTTCCACGACGCCGCGAGGCGCGGTTACGATGCCGCCATCTGCATGTATCACGATCAAGCGCTGATCCCGCTCAAGACGCTCGATTTCGCCGGCGGGGTAAACATGACGCTGGGCCTACCCTTCGTGCGCACGTCGCCCGATCACGGCACCGCCTGCGACATCGCAAATACCGGCGCCGCCGATCCTTCCAGCCTGATGGCCGCATTGCGCACCGCCGGCGCCGTCGCGGCCCGGCGGGACCAGGCCGGGACGCTTACCCTATGAATAATGTAACGCTTCCTCCGCTGCGGGACGTCATCGCGCGTCACGGGCTCATGGCCACCAAGGCCCTGGGACAGCACTTTCTGCTCGATCTCAATCTCACCGCGCGTATCGCCCGCGCCGGGGGCGATCTCACCACCGGGACCTGTATCGAAATCGGCCCTGGGCCGGGGGGCCTCACGCGCGCCTTGCTCGACCAGGGCGCGCATGTGATCGCGATCGAGAAGGACAAACGCTGCCGCGAGATTCTCGAGGAATTGCGCGGCGCTTACCCTGATCGGCTCGAGACCCTGGAAGCCGACGCGCTGCAGATCGACGCCTCGCAACTTGGCGCGGCGCCGCGGCGGATCATCGCCAACCTTCCCTACAATATCGGGACCGAACTGCTTCTGGGCTGGCTGGAACACATCAACGCCTTTGAATGCCTGGTGCTGATGTTCCAGTCGGAGGTCGCCTCACGCCTGACCGCGCCGGCGGATACGAAAGCCTACGGCCGTCTGAGCGTGATGACGCAATGGCTGTGCGATGTGGAACAGCTGTTCCACGTGAACCCAAAGGCTTTCACACCGCCGCCGTCGGTGAACTCCACCGTCGTCAGACTCATCCCGCGCCCAGAGCCCTTGGCGCCGGCGCGGCGTCAAACCCTCGAACGCGTGACGGCCGCGGCGTTCGGCCAGCGGCGCAAGATGTTGCGGCAGAGTCTGAAGACCTTAGGGGTCGACGCCGAGGCCCTTTGCCGCGTTGTCGGCATCGATCCGACCGCCCGCGCCGAAGTGCTCACGGTCGAGCAGTTCTGCGCGCTGGCAAACGCGATCGACCAGAAGCTGGTTTAGCGCTCCAGATACGCGTCCAGCACTTTCAAGTGCGCGCTGACTTCGGCATCGGTCAGAAATGAGCCGAGGAAACTGTTGCGGGCAATCGCGGCGAAGTCGTCGCGGTCAAGACGGCCGGCCAGCGCGGCATAGTTATCGTTGATATATCCCCCGAAGTAGGCCGGATCGTCGGAGTTGATGGTCGCCCGCAGGCCCTGCGCCAGCATCAACGGCAGGGGATGATCCTCTCGGGTTTGCACCACACAGAGCTTCAGATTCGAAAGCGGGCAGACCGTCAGCGTCATGGCCTCGCGGGCGAGGCGGGCGGTGAGGTCGGCATCCTCCAGCGCGCGGTTCCCGTGGTCGAGGCGATGGACCTTCAGGATATCGAGCGCCTCGCGCACATATTCCGGCGGTCCTTCCTCGCCCGCATGGGCGACGCGTTTGAAGCCCATCTCGGTGGCGGCGGCAAAAACTTTGGCGAACTTGCGCGGCGGATGGCCCATCTCGGAAGAATCGAGCCCAACACCGACGATCCTGTCCTGCCACGGCGCGGACATCCGCAAGGTTTTAAAGGCATCGTCTTCGTCGAGATGCCGCAGAAAACATAAGATCAACTTGGTGGTAAGCCCATGGGTCCGCTCGGCCTCCTCCATCGCGGAGAGAAATCCTTTCATCACCACGTCGAAGGGAATGCCGCGGGCCGTATGCGTCTGCGGATCGAAAAAGATTTCGGCATGGCGCACGGTATCGGCCGCGGCGCGGTCGAAATAAGCCATTGCGAGATCGCGGAAGTCTTCCTCGCGCTGAAGGACCTTCGCGCCTTCATAATAGATATCCAAAAAGTCCTGGAGCTGGGTGAACCGATAGGCGGTGCGAACCTCATCGACACTTTTGAACGGAATATCGATCTGGTTGCGTTTGGCCAGCGCGAACATGAGCTCGGGCTCAAGCGTGCCTTCGATATGCACGTGCAATTCGGCCTTTGGCAGCGCGGCGGTGAAGTCAGTGAGAGAGGCGCTCATGGCTCGCTCCCGGCAGGGCAGAATTAAGCTTCGGCGCGCATCCCGTTGACGAAGGCAACCAGGCCGGACGCACGCCGGCTTTGGCGCAAGCGTTCGGCAAGTAAGATCGCGCGCACCTGGGCGATGCTTTGATCGACGTCACGGTTGACGACGACATAGTCATATTCGGGCCAATGGCTCATTTCGTCCGCCGCGCGACTCATGCGCCGTTGGACCACCTCTTCGGAGTCTTGGGCACGCCCACGCAGGCGTTTTTCCAGATCGCCGATGGAGGGCGGCAGAATGAAAACACTGACGAGATCTGCGCCGGCGCTGGCTTTCAGCTGTTGGGTGCCTTGCCAGTCGATGTCGAACAGGACGTCGCGGCCCGCGGCCAGCTGTTCTTCGACGTAGCCGCGCGGGGTACCGTAGAAATTCTCGAACACGCGCGCGTGCTCCAGCAACTCCCCGCCCTTGGCCATTTTTTGATACTCGGCCTCGGAGACGAAGAAGTAATCCTTGCCATGTTCTTCGCCGGGCCGGGGCTCGCGGGTGGTCACCGAGATGGACATCGTCAGATGATCGTCCGTCTTCAGCAGCGCGCGCGAGATGGTGGTCTTGCCTGCGCCCGACGGCGAGGACAAAACCAGCATGAGCCCGCGGCGGGCGATCGGGTGAATGTCGGACATTATTCGATATTCTGAATTTGTTCGCGGAACTGGTCGATGGCGGTCTTAAGATCAAGACCGATCGTGGTGAAGGTCGTATCGGCCGATTTGGAGCACAGCGTATTGGCTTCGCGATTGAATTCCTGCGACAGGAAATCGAGCCGGCGTCCACACGGCTCACCCTTGCTCAGCAGTTCGCGCGCCTGATGCACGTGGGCCTGAAGACGATCAAGTTCTTCGCGGACATCGGCTTTGTTGGCCAGCAGTGCGGCTTCCTGGGCGATGCGCTCGGGCGCGAGGGCCGGAATCTGGCCGGCAAGTTCATTGAGTTGCGCGATGAGGGCATCGCGCAACGTGGCGGGCTGCGTGGCAGCATGTTTCTCGGCGGTCGCGCACAACGCAGCGATGGTGGCAAGATGGCCCAACAAGACCGGCACGAGACGGGCGCCTTCTTCCTTGCGCGCGCGGTCAAGGTCATTCAAAGCGGTCGTGAGACCAAGAAGTAAAGCGCTGTCGCGGGCGGCCAGCGCTTGCGCGTCGAGGGCGGCCTCGGCGCTGCCGCGACCCTTGGCCAGAGCCATCAGCCCGTCGAGGCTGGCAGGAGCGATCCCTTGTCCGACATCGCTGAACTGCGCGGTCTTGCGGGCCGCCAGCGCGATGAGGGAATCAAGAAGCGCTTCATCGATGCCGATGTCGGAGCTGCTCGATTCGGACGTAATGGTGAGGTTGAGCGTGACGGACCCACGGGTGAAGGCGGCGGTGACCGCCTGACGGGCCGGAATTTCGAGGGAGTCAAAGCCGTGCGGCACACGCAGGCGCGTATCGAGACTCTTGCCGTTGACGCTGCGCACTTCCCAGGTCCAGGCGAACGGCGTGGCAGCGGCGGCGCGCCCTTCGGCGCGCGCGAATCCCGTCATGCTCGAAGTCGCGCCCATACGTTGAAAGCCCCAACCGATGCCCCTGGCGTGGTTATATCGGGCGGAGCTTCCGATTCATAGCGTTGCAAAAAAGCGGCCCCGGGGTGCGGGTCACCCCGGGGCCACGCCATGCCCCGACATTGGAAGAGGGGTGCTATTCCGAGATGTCCGGACAGGTAAACGATTCGACAAAGCGACGGAATTCGGCAGGCGGCAGCGGCTTCGACAGCCAGTAACCCTGGATTTCGTCGCAGGCGCGGTCTTTGAGGAATTTGAGTTGTTCGATGGTTTCGACGCCTTCGGCGACAACCGTCAGCCCCAGGCTCTGGCCGAGGCGCACCACCGCCTCGACAATCTTCTCGTCATCCTTGGCCCGTCCGATCCCGCGCACGAACGAGCCGTCGACCTTCAAGCGGCAGACCGGGAAGGCCTGGAGGTTGGAGAGCGAGGAGTAGCCGGTGCCGAAATCGTCCATCGACATGGAGACACCGGCCGCGGTCAGTCGATCGACGTTCTCCTGCACCCGGCCGGTGCCTTCCATGGCGACGCTCTCGGTGATCTCGATATCGAGCGTGCTGGGCGCGAGCCCACAACGTTCGAGGGCCGAGGTCACCTGTTCGAATAGGTTGCGCTGGCGGAACTGCACGCCCGAGACATTGAAACCCAGGCGCAACTCGGGCAGGCCCAGGACCTGCCAGATTTGACGCTGGCGGCAGATTTCTTCGATGATCCAGTCGCCGATGGGAAGAATAAGGCCCGAGGTTTCGGCGATGGGAATGAACTCGCCGGGCGAAATCAAGCCGCGCTCGGGATGATTCCACCGGATCAGGGCCTCGGCGCCCGTCAGCTTGCCCGTGGCAAGATCCATCTGCGGCTGATAGGCGAGCCACAACTGATTTTGTTCCAGCGCGTGACGCAGGTCCGTTTCGATGCGGACCCGGCGCCGGATGTCGGCGTCCATCTCTTTATCGAAATACCGGAAGGCGTCGCGGCCTTCGGATTTGGCCTGATACATCGCGAGTTCGGCCTCGCGCAGCAAAGACAAAGGGTCCGTATCATCCTTAGGATAGGCCGCGATCCCCACCGAAACGGTCACTTCGATGGAGTGCCCTTTTGCCTGCACGGGCGCATGGAATGCGTTGACGATGCTGCGCACGGTGCGGCTGGCCGCCGCCATATCCGTCACGTCTTCAAGCAGTATCCCGAAATCATCGCCCCCAAGACGCGCGAGGGTATCGGTCGTGCGGGTGATTTTCTGTACGCGCTGGGTGACGGCGCATAACAGCGCATCACCCACATCGTGCCCGAGGGTATTGTTGATACTGCGGAAATTATCGAGGTCCATGACCATGACGGCCACGGCCGCTTCGGCCCGCGCGGCGCGTTCGATCGCTAGCCTCAGGCGGTCCATGAAGACGCTTCGGTTGGGAAGACCGGTGAGCACGTCGTATTCGCTCAGTCTGACCAGCTCATCTTCGGCCTTCAGGCGCTCGGAGATGTCTTCGAGCACCGTGACGAAGTGCGACAGGCGTCCAGTAGCGTCGTGGATGGGGGTCGTCGTCTGTTCGGCGGTGTAAAGCGCGCCGTCCTTCCGGCGATTGACGACCCTGCCCTTCCAGGTTTCGCTCATCGCCGTCAGATGGGCCACGGCATCGGCCAGGGGGTCGTCGCCAAGATCGGCCTTGAGCATCGTTGACGACTTGCCGATCACGTCACCTTGTTCAAAACCGGCCATCTTGATGAAGGCCGGATTGGCCCACGAGATGATACCGTCGCGCGTAGTGATGATGACGCCGTTGGCCGTGGCTTCCAGCGCCTTTGACTGCATGCCGATTTGGGCTGCGGCTTCGCGCCATTTGGTGACGTCGCGCAAGTGAACGATGGTGGCTTCCCCGTCGCGCCAGGACATTGGCGTTGCGACCATCTCGACGAAGGTGGGCTGACCGCCCGTGAAAATTTCGATCGCCGCCGGTTCGCCGCTGCGCGCGTAGGGGAAACCGAACTCGCGGCCCGCGAGATCCTCCGGCGTCGACCCGAAGAGAGCCGCGGCGGCGCCATTGCAGAAGACGATATGTCCGGCGCTGTCGACGACGGCCACCCCTTCGCGACTGCCTTCGAGGATGCGGTGATAGAATGACGACTCCGCCTCGCGCGGGACCTCAGGGGCCGGAACACTCCGGCGGTCCCAGGACGAGAAAACCCGCACCGGGCGCGGCGGCAAGCTGGCGGCTCTGCTGGTCATTCAAATTCCCCACTGTCTCGATCCTCTCAAGGCCCGGTTTGTCCTGGCCGTTTTTGTTTTTGGTAGCTACGGTTTTTGTTCGAAACTATGGTAGGCATCTGCACCTGCGGTTGCAAGGGCCACCCGGCAGCGCCACTACACCGGAGGGGTGCCTCCGCCCACAACACGGCGCTAACCCATAGAAAGAGAAAGCGAAATTAAATGAAACGCATTCTCATCATCGATGACGACGCCGGCGTCCGGGAATCGTTTCTCGCCGCGCTAACAGGCCGAAATTACGACCTTGAAGCGGTCGAAAGCGGCCTCGCGGGCCTCGAGTCGGCCTCGAAGCGGCGGCCCGATCTTGTCTTTCTGGATCTCAAAATGCCGGTCATGAGCGGCGTCGAAGCGTTGCAGCGGCTCCACGATATATGCCCCGGCGTACCGGTCTATATCGTCACGGCCTTCTATGGCGAGTTCCTCAAGTCGTTGAAGGATGTGCGCAATCGGGGGATCAACTTCGACCTCGCCCGCAAGCCGCTGACGCTTTCGGAGATTCGCGCCATCGCCGACGGCGCCCTTGAACGCCGTGTCGATACAAACCCGCCCCATCGTCAGTAGCCCCCACCCCCACCCTCAGGGCCGGCCGCGCGCCGGCCTTCGCAAGGATGCGAGCTAGAAATGAACGTTATTAAGTTGAGGCTTTACGTGACCGGACAGACACCAAGCGCCGCGCGCGCCGTCGCCACACTCGATGATGTGCTGAAGGAATTTGAGGGCCGTATGGAGGTGGAGGTTATCGACGTTCTCGAGGACCCCATCTCGGCCCTCAACGACGATGTCTATGCGACACCCACCGTGTTCAGGATCTCACCCGAGCCCGTCAGGCGTCTCTTTGGCGATCTATCGCGCAAAGAAACGATCATCGACGGGCTCGGACTGAGCTGATCAATGCCGCTCGGTCAGGCCGGCCCTGGTCCATCGCCCGCGTTCTGAAACGCGCCTGCCTCTGCAGCGGCGCGGCGCGCCTCACGCGCCTTCGCCATCAGGTTAAGCGATTCGACGCCGATCGAGAACGCGATGGCGAAGTAGAGGTATTCGCGCGGGATGTGGAAGTGCGCGGCGTCGGCGATCAGGGCTGTGCCGACCAGAAGCAGGAAGGCCAGCGCCAGCATCTTCACGGTCGGGTGACGATTGATAAAGCCCGAGACCCCGTTGGCGGCGAACATCATCGTCGCGATCGCGATCACAATGGCGATAATCATGACGGGAAGATTGTCCGTCATCCCGACCGCGGTGATGATCGAATCAAGCGAGAAGACGAGGTCGAGAATCATGATCGTGCTAATGACGCTGAAATAAGTCGCCGGCGGTCGAGGCTTCGCGCCCGGCCCATGGCCGCCTTCCACCGACTCGTGGATCTCGATCACACCCTTATAGACAAGGTAGAGACCGCCTAACCCGAGGACGACATCGCGCCAGCTCAACGCGAAACCGCTGATGGTAACGATCGGTGTTGTCAGAGCCGCGATGAAGGTGAGCGTCGAGAGCAGCGCGATGCGCAGGAACAAGGCCATGAACAGGCCGATCCGCCGCGCCGACGCCTGCTGGTGCGGCGGCAGACGTGCCGACGTGATCGCCAGAAATACCAGATTATCGATGCCCAGAACGATCTCAAGGACCGTCAGGGTCGCAAGCGCCGCCCAGGTCTCCGGGTTAAGGAGAAACTCGATCATTGGCCGACACTTCCCTTCTTCGCTTCGCGAGCCC
>CANJEU010000067.1 GCA_947473445.1 Fidelibacterota bacterium
ATCATGATTGCCCAACACCCAGTTGGGCCACGCCCCTGTCGGCAGGAGGGCCTCGTAGCGTGTTATGAGTTCGGCCACCGTTTTGGCCTGCCAGTTCGCACCGATGAGATGGAAGTTGAAAGGCAGATGCACGCCTGAAAGGTCTGTGCCGTAATAGGTCACGATCCTCTCTAGCGGCAGATAGATTTCTCCAATCAGGACGCGCGCGCCGTACGCATCGGCGATGGTGCGAAACTCTTGCAGCGCATCGTGAACTTCGGGTTGGTCGTATTGATTCTTGCGATCAAGCGCTAGGGTCGGCGCCATCCCCGGCTTGAAGTCCGGATTGGGCGGGTTGTCGGTCAGCCCGGGCTCTTCGAAAAGATGGTGCACCGTATCGATGCGGAAGCCGTCCACGCCGCGTTTGAACCAGGTGTGGAGAACTTCATGCATCGCGGCGCGCACAGAAGGGTTGCGCCAGTTGAGGTCGGGCTGCTGTGGCAGATAAGCGTGATAATAATATTGACCCGTTGCTTCATCTCGCGTCCAGGCCGGTCCACCGAACTCCGATAGCCAGTTATTCGGCGGGCCTCCGCCGGGCGCTTCATCGCGCCAGATGTACCAGTCGCGCTTGGCGGATGTACGCGCCGCGCGACTTTCCACAAACCATGGATGAGCTTCCGAAGTGTGGTTGGGCACATAGTCCATGATGACTTTAAGTCCGCGCCCGTGCGCTTCGTCCACAAGTCGCGAAAAGTCGTCGAGCGATCCGAACAGCGGGTCGATCCCCACATAGTCGGAAACGTCGTAGCCAAAATCGGCCATCGGCGAGGGGTAAACCGGCGAGAGCCAGATCGCGTCTACGCCGAGCCACACAAGATAGTCGAGGCGGTCGATGATGCCGGTCAGATCGCCTACGCCGTCGCCGTTACTGTCTTGAAACGAGCGTGGATAGATTTGGTAGATGGTCCCGGCCTGCCACCAGAGTGGCTTGGGTCCTGCTGACATTATGCCTCCGGTCCCAGATGTTTGGCGATGAATGCGTCGATGGCTGCGAACCACTGCGCGCGCACCGCATCCGTCTCGTGAAACAGCTCGTGTTTCGCCTCGGCAAAGGTTATGAGCCGGCAATTGGGAAGCCATGCCGCAGCACGACGATGCGCCGCGGGCTCGACCAGAAAATCTTTGCCCGCGCTGCCCATGAGGATCGGCGTTTCGATGGCCTCCAGAAAGCGTACATCGTTCGCACGGGCGGTCAGCGAGAAGGCTGCGTTCAGCCATCCATAGGTGGGGCCATCAAGCCGAAGATCTTCCTGCGCGTTGAACCACATTTCTAAGAGTTGACCCCGCACCGGATCGTTCGACACGGCCGGTCCGACATATGGCCAGGGCCCCGCACCGGGCACGAAACCATCACTGCACCCGAAGGCTGTCATGGCGCGCGCAAGCAGCCGCGCGGCCGCGCGCGGCACGTGCCCGGTGTTAATCTCGAGCATCGGCGCCGACAAGATCGCGGCGTCCACAATCCCGGGATGGTCATGCAGCGCGATCAGCGATATCGCCGCCCCCATGGAATGAGCGACGAGGAGGCGTTTTCGCCCGCGCGCAGAAACGCTTGTGATGAACTGCGCGAGGTCCTCGGCATCCCGGGCAAAGACCCGGGCCGCTGGGCGGGTACCCGATCGCGTGGACCTGCCCTGGCCGCGCCAGTCGAGGAACCAAACGTTGAAGCCCCGGGCATGAAGGTCACCAGTGACTTCGAAGTACTTTTCGGCGAACTCCAGGAATCCGCCGACCACAATGCAGTCGAAGGCCGAACACGCGGGGCGATGGCCCCAGCGCAGACGTGCCCCATCGCGGGCGGTGAAATGCCCCCACCGGAAGCCCGGCGGCTCCAGAAATCGCTCCTCCAACGCCGCTGGCGTAGGGGCCGGAAGGGGGGTGGTATCCATGGTCGGTTGCCAGAATGCCTGTTCCGGCGCTCGTTTACCAAAGACAGAACTGCGAAATCGTGGTTTCCCGCGCGCGGTGGATAACGCTTAAGGGGCGTGACCTCCTGTGGTTTTGCCGCTAGTACTCCCGGTCCGCCCACCACCTATTCAACAGTGCCTTATGACCGATCTCGCTGCCCTTGCCCGCCATAGCAACGCATGGCCCTTTGTCGAAGCCCGTGCCCTCTGGGACGACCGGCTGAAAGGCCAGGCGCCCGCGCGCGGCTATGTGCTGTTCGAGACCGGTTACGGCCCTTCGGGCCTGCCCCATATCGGCACCTTCGGCGAGGTGGTCCGTACGACGATGGTGCGTAAGGCCTTCGAACTGCTGAACCCAGGGGTGAAGACCCGGATGTTCACGTTCTCCGATGACATGGACGGGCTGCGGAAAGTGCCCGACAACGTCCCTAACCAGGACATGATGCAGGCGCATCTCGGCAAGCCGGTCACCAGCGTGCCCGATCCGTTCGGCACCCACGAAAGCTTCGGCGCCCACAACAACGCGCGCCTGCGCGCGTTCCTGGATTCCTTCGGGTTCGAATATGAATTCAAAAGCGCAACGGCGTCATACAAGGCAGGCGAGTTCGATACGGCGTTGCTGCGCGTGCTCGAAAAGTATGACGAGGTCATCAACGTCATTCTGCCAACCCTCGGGCCCGAACGCCGCGCGACGTACTCGCCGTTTCTGCCCGTATGCCCCAAGACGGGCGTTGTGCTGCAGGTCCCCATTCTCGAGCGCGATCTCGCAACCGGCACCATCGTCTACAAGGATGAGGATGGCGCCGACGTGCGCGTGCCCGTCACGGGCGGCCACTGCAAGCTGCAATGGAAGTGCGATTGGGCCATGCGCTGGTATGCCCTTGGCGTCGACTATGAAATGTCGGGCAAGGATCTGATCGATTCCGTAAGGCTTTCCAGTCAGGTCTGCCGCGTTCTCGGCGGCACACCGCCGACAAATCTGACGTATGAACTGTTCAACGACGAGGCCGGCCAGAAGATTTCAAAGTCGAAGGGCAATGGCCTCGCCGTCGAGGACTGGCTGAAGTATGCGCCGGCCGAAAGCCTGTCGCTGTTCATGTATCAGAAGCCCAAGACCTCCAAGCGTCTGTTCTTCGACGTGATCCCCAAGGCGGTCGATGAATATCTCGACTTCCTCGAGAAGTTTCACGCCGAGGAAGACAAGGCCAAGATTGAAAATCCCGTCTTCCATATCCACGGTGGACGTCCGCCGCAGGACACGACGCATGTGACGTTCAGCATCCTGCTGAACCTCGCCGGCGTTGCGCATGCCGAGAACCCGGCGGTGCTGTGGCATTACATTTCGCGCTTTGTCCCGGGCGCGACGCCCGAGAGTGCCCCGTTGCTCAATCGCCTCGTGAAGCATGCGATCGTTTATTACGAGGACTTCGTGAAGCCCGCAAAGGTCTATCGCGGAATCGAAGCGTCCGAACGGCCCGCGTTCCAGGATTTGCGCGATGCACTCGCCGGTTACAAAGAGGCGCCGACGCCCGAAGGCTTACAGTCGGTGGTTTATGAAATCGGCAAGCGCTACCCGGAAACCTTTGTATCGCTGCGCGACTGGTTTAAGGCGCTCTATCAGGTACTTCTGGGCCAGGAACAGGGGCCGCGCATGGGATCGTTTGTCGCCCTATATGGCATTGCGGAATCCATAGGGCTCCTCGACAAGGCCCTCGCGGGCGAAGACCTCGCGAAGGCTTCGTAACAGCGCACGCGCGCGGTTTTGCACCCGGCGGTTGATGGGTACGGCCTTTACGGGTATCGGGGTCTGCCCGTAAGATACTGGAAATCAAGGTTTCTGGGGCTGGGAAGCGACTCGTCCGATCGTCGGGCGAGCTAGGGCCTTCGGACCTTACCGCGGAGGAATTCAATGAATAAGCCCATCGGCCACCGTATCACTGCGCGCGCATTCTTTGGCATCACTCTAAAATCCGCACTACTAGTCTCGACGGCCATCGCAGCCGCCGCGGTTGTTCCGCGCGCCGCGTTCGCGCAGGTGATCGAGATGGAAGAAATCATCGTCACCGCCCAGTCTCGCGCACAAAGCGTGCAGGACACGCCGATCTCGCTCACTGCGGTCGGCGGCGACATGCTGCAGGACATCGTAATCCAGAAGGCCGAAGACCTTCAGAAGCTGGTGCCGAACTTCACGATGACCGAAACCGGCATCAGCACCAACATCTTCATCCGCGGCCTTGGCTCGGGCATCAACCAGGCCTTCGAACAATCCGTCGGCTATTACGTCGACGGCATCGCGTATACGCGCGCCCAACAGACCCGTATGCCCTTCATGGACCTTGAACGGGTCGAAGTGCTGCGCGGCCCCCAGACCATTCTGTTTGGGAAGAACTCGATCGCCGGCGCGCTCAATATCGTCACCGCTCAGCCGACCACGAGCTTCGAGGGTTACCTCACCGGCACCTATGAGTTCGAGAATCAGGAATATATCGCCGAAGGCGCGGTGTCCGGCCCGATCACCGACACGGTGCGCGCACGCGTTGCCGCCCGCTGGCGCGACAGCGACGGTTACGTGCGCAATCTGACTTTGAGCCGCACTGAACCCAAGCGTGACGATCTGACCCTGCGCGGCATCATTGAAGCCGATGTGTCCGACACCGTCGTTGCGAACTTCAAGGCCGAATACAGCGACTTCGACGTGATGGGCCGTTCCATCGAAATTCTCAACGAGCGGCCTGCCGCCGCTGGTCCCTTCGCGGGCCGCACTTACGCGCAAATCCTCGTGGGCGGCTTTGGGGCCGACCGCAGCGTGCTCAACAATGTCATGGACGGAAATCGCAGCTCCAACGGCGATTTCAGCAACAATCGGCAGGAAACTTACGTCGGCAATATCAAGGTCGATATCGGCGGCTATGAACTCCGCTCAATCACGGGGTACGCCGGCCTGAAGTACGACGAACTCTGCGACTGCGATTACACCGGCGCCAATGTGTTTCTCGCGGGCCTGCGTGAAGACTACGACCAGTTCAGCCAGGAATTCCGCCTGACCTCGCCGGTGAACGAAAGCTATGACTTCGTCGCCGGCGCTTACTACCAGACCTCGAAGCACGACTACTCCGACAACATCCTCGTGCAGTCGACCTCGGTCCTGGTGCCGTTGATCAACTCGCAGTCTCCCGGCGCGGGCAGCGCCATGGCGGGCACGCAAGCGGCGCGTAACGCGAGCGTGGACTCCGATCTGTGGTCGGCTTTCGCACAGGTCAACGTCCGGCCGTTCGGCGATCAGTTGGAGTTCCAGCTCGGCGCCCGCGTCTCAACCGAGACCAAGGAAGGCAACCGTACGCTCACCATCCTGCGTGAAAACGGAGATCCGCTGCCGGCCCAGCAGGCTGCGGCGGCTGCGGTGTACGCCCAAGTCTTCCGCGTGAGCTCAACCAATCTTTCCTCGCTCGGACCGACCGGCGCATTTCTGATCGGCCAGCTTGGCTCGCTTCCTGTTTCGGGCGAACGCAAGGAAACGCGGTTCTCGCCGGACTTGAAGATCGTCTACACGGCATCGGAAGACGTGATGCTCTATGGAAGCTACGCGCGCGGCGCAAAAAGCGGCGGGTTCGACTTCCGCGCCAACAACCGCAACTTCTACCCGACGATGCAGGACTCCTTCGAGTTCGAGGACGAAAGCGCCAACAGCTTCGAAGTCGGTACGAAGGCGACCCTCGGGGTGGCGCAAGTTAGCGTCGCGGCCTTCTACACCGAGTTCAAGGACCTGCAGATTTCGATCTTCGACGGAATCTTGGGCTTCAACGTCGGCAACGCCGCGTCAGCCCGCTCGCAAGGGATCGAAGCCGATGGCCGCGTGCGCCTCAGCGAGTACATCTCGCTGACGGGCTCGGTCGCGCTCACCGACTTCAAGTTCAAGGACTTCCGCAACGGTCAGTGCTACTTCGGCCAAACACCGAACGTCGATCTGAATGGCGACGGCCGCGCCGAACTCTGCGACTACACTGGCCAGACCAATCAGCTTGTCTCGGATGTTCAAGGCACGGTCGGACTAGCGGCCAACTATCCGGTGTTCTCGGGCTACCGCCTCGATGGCGCCTTCGACGTGTTCTTCACGTCGAAGTATCACGCCTCGAACACCTTCGATCCTGATCTGATCCAGAAGGGCTACGCGACCCTTGGCGTGCGTCTCGGCATCGGTCCCGACACGGGCCTGTGGCAGGTGGCGTTCATCGGCCGTAACCTGACGAACGAACGGTATATCCAGTTCGGCGGCGATACACCGCTGTCGGGTTCGACCTTTGGCGTGAACTCCGATTACGCCTTTGCCGACCGTGGACGCACGCTCGCGATCCAGGCGCGTGTAAACTTCTAAGGGTGAGACTCCGCTTCGCCTTCGCGTTAACCGTGCTGGGCTCCGTCGCAATCGCGGCGGAGCCCGGTCTCGTATTTGTGGATCGCACGAAGCCAGTGGAAGTGTGCGGTCTGAAGGCGGCTTCGCTCGATCTCGTGGCCAACGCCCTTGTCGAGCGCGGCGGCGTGCGCGAGGCCGCGGGCGACGAGAAGTTCCTCGCCTACGAACAGCTCGACTTCACCCATATCTGGACGTTCACGCGTATAGGCCACCCGGCCCACCCGGCGGTGGTCTGCCGCGAACTCAAGGACGGAAACAGCGGCCTGCAGGTCAGCATGCACTTCGTCTGCGGCGGCAACCGCCTCGCCTGCGAATCTCTCTTCGGCGAATTCCTCGACCTCAACGAGCGGATGAAGGCCAACGCAAAGCGTCCGCCGTCGTAAGCCTAGCGCTGCGTCTTTCCCGGCATGGTCTTCATGATCGGCGACGGCGGCGCCGGCATCTCGGCGTGTTCCACCAGTTCGATCTTGAAGAAGATGTCCTTGCCGGCCAGGGGATGGCCCACGGCGCCGTAAGCCATTTGGGTCGGGACATAGACCAGCCACTCATCGCCCGGCTTCATCATCATGACGGCGGATACAAAGCCGGGGATCAGCGCGCGTAAGGGATAGATCGTCGCGTTGTCGGCTTCCTTGCCGTAGGAGGTGTCAAAGATTTTACCGTCGAGGTAGCTGCCTTCGTAGCGCACCTTGATCGCGCTGGCGCGCGAGGGGTTCACCCCGGTCGCTGGGCCCGACTTTAGCACCGTGTAGCGTGTCGCCGGGATGGTATTGACCGCGGCTTTATTGGCCGCCTCGTAGAGTTGCTTATTTGCCGCAGCGCGCGACGCATCGTCCGATTGCGCGAGGACGGGAAATGAAAAGGAAAGAGCGATCAGGACGGCGCAGGACCGAAGCGTGCGATGCATGTCGATATCCTCCCAGCTGGTTGTGAAGATCATGCCCGTTAACCGGAGATGGCACAATTGGTCCATCGCTCAAAAGGCCCACGGTCAGGCCTTCAGGACAGCGTCGAGGTCGGCGACTTCCTTCGGGATGGGGCTATCGGGTTTCGGACCCGTATAACCGAGCAGTTCGACCACCTTTTCCATCGGTGCGCGGCCTTGTTTGCTGACGAAGGCCGCTTTCACAACCGCGATGGCCGGCATGTCGGTGTTGGTCTCGAACTTGTGCAGAAGATAAACCCACTTGTCGTCCCAGGTCAGAACGCTGGTCGAGACCGTGAATTTTTCCCAGAGCAAGATGGCGCGGCGGAATCGAAAGGTCGATGAGCCAAGGACCGGGAAATATCCCGCGCGCCGCAACCGGCCATAAGCGCCGGTACGGATCATGAAGCTCACGCGCGAGAGGTCGCCCAGGCTGGCGTAGCGCGAATTCGTCATGTGCATGAAGATGTCGAGGTCGGTCGGCCAGCAGCGGAAGTTCAGCCGCGCCCCGCCCATGACCTCAGCCCGCGCACCAAGGTGCGCGGTGATCCACATCCAGATTAAACGCCAGAGAAGGTTCATAAAGGCAAGGGGCGGCCCGGTTAGGCCGCCACCGCCGCGCTGAACAACTCGTCTTCCATATCCATGATGGTGTCGCCGCCCGACATCAGCGAGGACAGCAGCGCGCCGGTCTGGGGCATCAGCTTATGCATGTAGAACTTGGCCGTCTTGATCTTGCCCTTGTAGAACCCCGTCGCGTCGTCATCCTGTTTGGCCAGCGCAAGCTTTGCCATCTTCGCCCACATATAGCCGACCGAGACGTAGCTCAGGATCTTGAGCAGGTCGGTGGCGGCGGCGCCCGCTTCGTTGGGATTGCTCAGGCCTTTCTGCGCAACGGTGCCGACGGCTTGCTGCAGGCGTCCAAAGCCTTTGGCGAGTTCCGTCACGATCTCTTCCATCTGCGGATCGGCGGCGTTTTCTTCGATGAACTGTTGGACCGGGTGGAAGAAGGCGCGCATGTAGCGGCCGTAGTGCGCGGTCATCTTGCGGCCGACGAGGTCGAGCGCCTGGATGCCGTTGGTGCCTTCATAGATCTGCGTAATGCGCGCATCGCGGACGTACTGTTCCATGCCGTGCTCGCGGATATACCCGTGGCCGCCATAGATCTGCACCCCAAGGTTCGCGTTGTCGAACCCCATGTCGGTTCCGAACGCTTTCACGACCGGGGTGAGGAACTGGATCAGATCGTCGTGCCGGATCCGTTCTTCTTCCGTTGCGGCATTCTCCGCGAGGTCCTGACTTGTCGCGACCCACATGACGAGGGCGCGCATGCCTTCCGTGAGCGCTTTCATGGTCAGAAGGTTCTTA
>CANJEU010000068.1 GCA_947473445.1 Fidelibacterota bacterium
GCGGCGCGCCGGGAAGGCATCCAGGACAGTCTGCCGGCAAAGCTCAAGAAGGCCGAGACGCCCACGCGCCACGGCGTTGCGTTCTGGATGGTGCGCAAGGACGGCGCGGTGCTGCTGCGCCGGCGCCAAGCCAAGGGCTTGCTGGGCGGGATGACGGAAGTGCCGTCCTCGGACTGGCGCGCCGCGCGCTGGAGCGAAGCGGAGGCGGCCGCCGCGCTGCCCTTCGCCAAAGGCTGGCGCAAGCTGCCGGGCCTCGTGACGCACACCTTCACGCACTTCCACCTGGAACTGACCGTGATGACCGCGAACCTCAGCGACGCGCAAGCAAGGAAGCTGGGCAAGGACGCGCTCTGGACACCGCTTGAACGCATCAGCGACGCGGGCCTGCCAAGCGTGATGGCGAAGATCGCACGCCATGTGATGGGAGCGATGGGGAAGTAGGCCTAGTTATCTTTTTTCGTCACCCTGGGGCTTGTCCCCAGGGTCCAGGGCCGCGAAGCGCAGACATTCGTACCCTGAACTCTGGATCCTGGGCTTCGCCCAGGATGACCAAGAAAGAAAACGGTCGGCGTACTCACTCTCCTCGTCACCCTGGGCGCAGCCCAGGGTCCAGGGTTGTGAGTCGCAGACGTTCGTGTTTGGGGCTCTGGATCCTGGGCTGCGCCCAGGATGACCAAAAACTTTAAGGGCCCGCGATGTCATCATACAGATCGCGCCAGGTGGGGTTGGTTTGCTCGATCTTGGCGAGCTTTTCTTTTCGGCGCCAAAACTTCATGGCTTTCTCGCGCGCGATGGCGTTGGCGGGGTCGTCGAAGTGTTCGAAGTAGACGAGGGTATGAACGCCATATCGCTTCGTGAAGCCGGGAACGGCGTCCTGCTTATGTTCGAATACGCGCCGGACGAGGTTGTTGGTGACGCCGATATAGAGCGTGCCATTCCGCTCGGTCGCGAGGATGTAGACGTAGAAAGTTTCACTCATGACGGCGCCCGGGGCTCTGGACCCTGGGCTTCGCCCAGGGTGACGGCCTGAGTATAGCGCGTCCATGCTTCCCAGCGCGCGCGCGCGTGTTAGACTCATGACCTTATTCGTGGGGGACATGAGATGCCGGATACCGGACCGCCCGGGCCTAGCGCGACCGATCTGACGGAAGCGGCGCTTCAATCTCATCGTGAGCCGACGCCGGGGAAACTCTCGGTCGTGGCTAAAAAGCCGCTGGCCAATCAGCGCGATCTTGCGCTGGCCTATTCGCCGGGCGTGGCCGCGGCGTGCAATGTCATCGTCGCCGACCCGCGCGAGGTCGATACGGTCACGGGCCGGGCGAATCTGGTAGCCGTGATCACCAACGGCACCGCGGTGCTGGGCCTTGGTCCCATCGGCCCGCTGGCGGCAAAGCCGGTGATGGAAGGCAAAGCGGTACTTTTCAAGAAGTTTGCCAATATCGACGTGTTCGATCTGGAGATCGACGAAAAAGACCCGATGAAGCTGGTCGATATCATCGCCAGCCTTGAGCCGACCTTTGGGGCCATCAACCTTGAGGACATCAAGGCGCCGGAATGTTTCATCGTCGAGAGCGAACTTCGCAAGCGCATGAAGATCCCGGTGTTCCACGACGACCAGCATGGCACGGCCATTGTGGTCGCCGCGGCCGTGCTCAATGGCCTCTCACTGCTGCATAAGGACATCACGCAAGTGAAGCTGGTGTCGACCGGCGGCGGCGCGGCGGGCATCGCCTGCCTCAACCAGCTGGTCGACCTTGGCCTCAAGCGCGAGAACATCATCCTCTCCGATCATCTGGGCGTGGTTTACAAGGGTCGCACCCAGGAGATGACCGAACAGAAGCGCGCCTACGCGGCGGACACCAATATGCGCACGCTCGAGGAAGCCATCGTCGGGGCCGACATCTTCCTTGGCCTTTCGGCGCCGCGCATTCTGACACCCACCATGGTGTCGAGCATGGCCAAGGGCCCGTTCATTCTTGCGCTTGCCAATCCCGAACCCGAGATCATGCCGTCGCTCGCGCGCGAAGCCGCGCCGGACGCGATCATCGCCACGGGCCGCTCGGATTTTCCCAACCAGGTGAACAACGTTCTGTGCTTCCCGTATATTTTCAGGGGCGCGCTCGACGTGGGCGCCACCACTATCAACGACGCCATGAAAATCGCTTGCGTGCATGCCATCGCGCAACTCGCGCGCGGAGCCACGAGCGATGTGGTATCGGCGGCTTACGGCGGCGATCAATTGCGCTTTGGACCGGAATATCTGATCCCCAAACCGTTCGATCCGCGCCTTGTGTCCGAGATCGCGCCCGCCATCGCCAAGGCCGCGATGGATTCCGGCGTCGCGACGCGGCCCATCGCCGATCTCGTGGCTTATAAGGAGCGGCTCGAGCAGCTGGTCTATCGCTCGGCCTTCGTCATGAAGCCGGTGTTCGACAAAGCGCGCGCCAATCCCAAACGTGTCGCCTTCGCCGAAGGCGAGGACGAACGCACGCTGTTCGCCGCCAAGCAGCTCATCGATGACGGCATCGCGCGGCCGATTTTAATCGGCCGGCCGGGGGTGATCTCCCACCGCGTGCGCAAACTCGCGCTAGGTCTTGTACCGGGCAAGGATTTCGAAATCTGCAACCAGGAAGACGATCCGCGCTTTGGCGATTATTGGCGTCACTATCACGGGCTGATGGAACGCAAGGGTGTCGCGCCCGATACCGCGCGCACCATCGTGCGCACAAACGCGACCGTGATCGCGGCGCTGATGGTGGCGCGCGGCGATGCCGACGCCATGATCTGCGGCACCTACGGCGAATATCAATGGCATCAGCGTTATTTGAGCGACATCATTGGCCTGGCCAAGGATGTCCATAAGATGACGGCGCTGAGCCTGCTCATTCTCGAGGAAGGCCCGATCTTCATCGCCGACACCTATGTGGCCGACGATCCGGATGCCGAGGAGATCGCCGACCTGACCATCCGCGCGGCGCAGAAGGTGAGCGACTTCGGCATTCCGCCGAAAGTGGCGCTGATCGCCGCGTCGAACTTTGGCGCGCGTTCGACACCGGCTTCGCGCAAGATGAAGCGGGCGCTGAAGCTGATCTTGAACGAATGGCCCGACCTTGAAGTTGAAGGCGAGATGCAGGCCAACGTCGCGCTGAACGAAGACCTTCGCACACGCATCTTCCCCGGCTCACGCCTCAAGGGACGGGCGAACCTTCTGATCATGCCGACGCTGGAAGCGGCCAACAGCGGGTTCAATCTGGTGCGCACGCTCGCACACGGTCTGCATGTGGGGCCGATCCTGCTGGGCATCGCCAAACCCGCGCATATCACCACCAACTCGGTGACCGCGCGCGGCCTTGTCAATCTCGCCGCCCTCGCGGTCATCGATGCGCAGGTGGCGGAGTAGTGCGCGGGTGATGCAAACGGCGCGGTCTGTTTGTCTCGGGCTCATCGCGATCTTGTTCGCCCCGATTTTGTTCGGCGTCAGCGCGCAGGCCCAAACGCTCAATCGCGCCGGGCGCGGCGAGCCGGGTTCGCTCGATCCGCATAAGGCCAACAGCCAGTACGAGCAGGCCCTCGTGCTCGATCTGTTCGAGGGTTTGCTGGCGTTCGATGCCAACGGCCAGCCGGCGCCGGGATTGGCGGACTCCTGGGCGGTGAGCCCGGACTTACGTCGCTATGTGTTCAATCTGCGGCCGAACCTCGTGTGGTCCAACGGAGCGCCGCTTGAGCCTGAACAGATCGTCGCCTCGTTCCGCCGGTTGCTCGACCCGAAGATCGCAGCGCCCGGCGCGGCGCAGATGTATGTGATCAAAAACGCGCGCGCGGTGAACACGGGCGCCATGCCGCCCGAGGCGCTGGGCGTGAGCGCGGCCGCGGGCACCATCGCCATCGATCTTGAAGCGCCCGTGCCGTATCTGCCGTCGCTTCTGGCGGCTTCTTTTGCTGTCGTGGTGCCGCCGCAGGCGCATGAAAATCCCGACGCCTGGACGCGGCCGGGCGCGATCGTGGGAAACGGCGCCTTCACGCTGCAAGAATGGGAGCCGCAGAGCCACATCACACTCGCGCGCAATGAACGCTACCGGGACGCGGCGAATGTGAAACTCGCGCGCATCGTCTATCAGCCCGCGCCCGATACCACCGCCGCGCTCGCGCGGTTCCGCGCCGGCGATTTCGACATGGTGATGGAGTTTCCCTCGGCGCAGACCGACCAATTGCTGGCGGAGCTGAAGGAGGAGGTGCGGCTGACGCCCGCGCTGCTGACCTACTATCTCGCGCTCAATACACGTGATCCAAACTTGAGCGACCGCCGCGTGCGACGCGCGCTGTCGCTGGCCATCGACCGCGACACGCTGGTGAGCAAGGTGGTGCGCGGCGGCGCGCTGCCGGCGTTGAGCTTCGTGCCGCCGGCCGCGTCGAACTACAGCCCTCCCGTGCTCGACCTTGACGCCGCGCCGTATGAGGAGCGTTTGCGTGAAGCCCGGCGCCTGCTGGCAGAGGCGGGATACGGACCCGATAAGCCGCTGCGTCTCGCCTACGCCCATACCGCCAATCAGGAACTGCGCCGTATCGCCGTCGTGATCGCGGCCATGTGGAAGCGCGCGGGTGTCGAGACCTCGTTGCTCAACACCGAGGGGCGGGTGCATTTTTCCAATCTGCGCCAGGGCGTGTTCGAGGTGGCGTTTGTGGCCTGGCTCGCCGACTTCAATGACGCGGCGAACTTCCTGACAGTGCTGGAGTCCACGAGCCTTGCGTCCAACTACGCCAAATATGACAGTCCGGCGTACGATGGGCTGTTACGTCAGGCGGCTGCGACGTCATCCCAGGCCGAGCGGGCGAAGGTTCTGAAAGACGCCGAGGCCTTGATGCTGACCGACCAGCCGATCGTGCCGCTTTATTACGGCGCCACCCGCAACCTGGTGTCGCGCAAGGTCAGCGGATGGCGCGGCAATGCGACCGACATTCACCTCAGCCGTTACTTGAGCCTCGCGCCCACTGGCAAATAACGTGCGGGATGTAAGGCTTTCAGGTTTCCACGGCCCCGTCCTCGTCGCCGTCGTCTTCGGGCGCGAGCGGCTTGAGCACGTAAAGGATGATGAGGGCGGGCGGCAGGATCGCGCCGACCAGGCCCCAGCCGATGACATTGCGGTTGCGGCCAAGGGCGAGCCGCCGCGCCAGCCATACAAAAACGACGATAGAGATCAGGGTCAGAAGCGGATAAAAGGCCGCCATATGAGTGTCGCTCCACACCGCGTCGTTTATTTACGTTCTAACTCGCCCGCTGGTTGCCTGCTGGTTTCACAGGGGGGCGGCGCCGGAATGACTTACCCGTTGTTTTCTTTGGGCGCGAGAGGCCTAATGCCTCAGAAAATTGCGCGTCGGAGCGGAAACGGGGGCCGCAGCCGTCCATGAACGCCTTGTTATACCTGCCTCGGATGGTCCGTCACTGGTTCACGGACGGCGTTCTGCGGCGGACTTTCAAAAACGCAGGCATGCTGCTGACCGGGCGGGCCACCAATGGCCTGCTCAGCCTTGCGACCCTGTCGATCATGGCCCATTCGCTCGGGATCGAGCAGTTCGGCATGATCGTGCTGGTACAGACGTACGTTTTGGTACTGATCGCCTTCGCGACGTTCCAGTCCTGGCAGGCGGTGATCCGCTACGGCGCGATCTGCCTCGAGCGCAAGGACATCCCGGCGTTCCAGGCGCTGATCAAGTTCACCTGCATTCTCGATGTGATCGGTGTGCTGTTCGGTTTCGCGCTCGGGTATCTGCTCGCGCCGATCATCGGCCCTTATATGGATTGGACGCCCGAGGTCATCCGCTACGCGCAGCTGTACAGTTTCCTGATCCTGTTCACGATGATCGCAACGCCCATGGGCATTTTGCGGCTGTGCGACCGCTTCGATCTCCTCGCCTGGCAAACCGTGCTGACGCCGCTGCTGCGCCTCATCGGTGTGGGCAGCATCGCGCTTGTCGATGGGCCGTTCTGGGCCTACCTGACCGCCTGGTTCATCGCGGGCGCGGCCGGCGGCACGCTGCTGGTGGTGCTCGGCTGGCGTGAAGCGGTGCGCCAGGGGTTCCTTAAGGACCTCACCTGGTCGCTGAAGGGAATCACCAAGGAACATCCGGGCCTGTGGAAGTTCTCGATCATCTCGACGCTGCATGCCTCGGTGCAGATCATTCCCTCGCAGATGAGCACGTTCATCGTGGGTCTGGTGGCGGGACCGGCGGCCGCGGGCCTGTTCAAGGTGGGCCGCGATGTGGCGACGGCCCTGTCAAAACCGGCCGAACTGCTGAACCAATCAATCTATCCCGAATTCGCGCGCCTTGGCAGCAAGGGCAGCTGGCATGACTTCGCGCGCCTGATCCTGCGCGGCGGCGCCATGGGCGGGGGCGCGGCGGTGTTCCTGCTGCTTGTGGCGCTGGCGTTCGGCACGCCGTTCCTCACGGTGTTCTTCGGCGAGCCGTTCGCGGGCGCTTATTGGCCGCTGGTGCTGCTGATCGCATCGGCGGGCCTGACCATCTGCGGCTTCCCGATGGATCCGGCGCTGTTCGCCATGGGCCGGCCCGGCATCGCGCTGCGCATCGGCACGGTGGTGATCATCGTGCTGTATCTGCCGCTGCTGCTGGTGCTGACGGATATGTACGGCGCGATCGGTGCGGCGGTGGCGACGCTGGGCGCGGCGCTCATGACGCTGGTGTCGATGAGCACCTTTACAGCGCTCCAGCTCCATCATCAGGCCGCGGCGTCTTGCTCGGCTTCTGAGGGTGTAACACCGCAATCCGCGCTTTCGTAAGCGGACCGGGATCGAGCTTCCAGTCGCGGTAGCCCTGCGCGATGACCGTGAAATAATCGATGGTGGGCGGGGCACATCCGTCTGCATTCATCACGTAGGCCATGGCGTCTTTCATCTCGCCGGCCACCTCCACGCGCACAGTGATTTTCCGGTACAGCGCGGGCACGTCCTCGTAGGCATCGAGCGTGCGTTCGCACTGGGGCGTGAGGTCGTAGAGGGCGCCCCAGACGGCGCTATCTTTCTCCGGCACGATATCGACGTACCGGCGGAAGACGAGTTTGTAACCGTCGAGCCGCGCCGCCGCGACGGGCGTCGCGCGCGCGGCATGGCGCTTCATGCGCCGCAAATTCAAATTCGATCCGTAAGCGAAATAGAGCATCGGATGGTCATACAAGAAAAACGGCGGATCCGAAGGATCCGACGCCCGCGCGCGGAGGCGCGCATTGAGAGAAGAAAAACGGCGGATCCGGAGGATCCGCCGTTAGGTGGCTGGGGAAGTGTGGGGAGGGGAGGAAGTTCAGCCCCAGCGATAAGGGGATCGTTGCGCTGGGACGTTAACGATTGGTGAATCAAGATTAACGCCGTGGGGGCGAGGGCTTGCCCGCAAAGGCCGGAAATTATCTCTGATATAATTTCCGAGGGTGCTAGGCCTCTGATCCAAAAAGAAAAGGCCCGATCTTGCGATCGGGCCTTCAGCTCTGACGGGCTTGCCGCTTATGCCGCGGCTTTGATCTCAAGCGGCAGTTCGAGCTGCGCTTCGTTGTCCTGTCTCCGCAGGATATGGAGGCGAATCGCCATCAGTTCTTCTGCTTCGTTGAGCAGCGTGGCCGTGCTCGAGGTGCCGGCGCGATGCGCACGCAGGAGGGCGTTGTGCGTTTCATCAGCCAGAAAGCTGAGCAAAGCGTGGCGATCGTCGAACATTTTTTCCGGTCCTTCATCGGGCTGCCCCTTGCGGGGTCATTCGGTGGCGCGGAAGATGCTGCATCGCACCCGCATGCACAAATAAGAAGCTTTCATTTCAGCTCTGCGTTTCTTGCATGACAAAAACGGGGATAACTCCGCGACGCGTGGCATGTATAGTTTCCCTTATGCGTCAATCATCTAAATCTTGTGGTTGAGGCAGATTTCCGCGTTGACCCACTGCCTCCCTGCCTTCACCATATCTCGTAGCAAGGTTGCTCCTGGTCCACACGATCTTGAGCGCCGAGGGGAAATCAGAAACCGATTCTGTGGCCACGGGCGGATAAAACCGCCTTCCGCTCCGTCAGTTAAGTCAAATATTTCATAGACTTAACGTCGGGGCCCGCGAGTCGATTCGGACCCTCTCGGGCAAGCCATGCGATGGGGGCTTAGGTCCACGAGGGGTAGTAGAATATGAACGTTGCAGTCGAAGTCGCCAAAGTCACCGCCCACCAGTCCCAGGCCGCCACGCCGGCGCCCGTTACAAAACCGCCCGCTGCCAAGTCGCGCGATACAGCCCTAGAGGTTGTGCCTTCGATCCGGATCGACCGGACCCGCGATGCCCTCCTGACCGATTTCGGTAAGGCCACGCTTGAGGACCGCTATCTCCTCCAGAACGAGTCCTACCAGGACATGTTCGCCCGCGTGGCCCTCGCCTACTCGGACGATGTCGAACACGGGCAGCGCATTTACGATTACATGTCCCGCCTGTGGTTCATGCCCGCGACGCCTGTGCTGTCCAACGGTGGCGCCGGCCGTGGCCTGCCCATTTCCTGCTTCCTCAACACGGTGAACGATAACCTCGACGGCATCGTCGGCACCTGGACCGAGAACGTCTGGCTGGCCTCCAACGGCGGCGGCATCGGCACCTACTGGGGCAA
>CANJEU010000069.1 GCA_947473445.1 Fidelibacterota bacterium
ATCTTGGGCCTTGAGGCGTTGCCCGAGCTGGACCAGGACGCGAGCGTTGCCGACTATGGATCGCTGACACACGAAGCGCTGCAGCACTTCATCGCCGCTCATCCACGCGGCCCGCTGCCAGATAGCGCGCAGGAGGAGCTTTGCGGCCTTGGCCGCAAGCTGTTCGAGGCGGGCTCGGTTCGGCCCGCCGTCATGGCGTTCTGGTGGCCGCGGTTCGAGCGGATCGCCGCGTGGTTCGTGACCCATGAGCGCAAACGGCGCGACGGCTTGAAACTTGCGCATGTGGAAAAGCGCGGCGAGATGATCGTTCAGGGTCCCGCCGGCCCCTTCACCGTGATCGCGAAAGCCGACCGCATCGATGAGACCGCCGAGGGGCTTGCGGTGATCGACTATAAAACGGGCGCCGTGCCCACCGATAAGATGGTGTATGCGGGCTATTCGCCGCAGCTGCCGCTGGAAGCGGCCATGGCGCTGGCGGGGGCGTTCAAGGACATCCCGCGCGCGCCGGTCGGCGAGATCGCCTTCTGGGCGCTGCACGGACGCAAGGACGGCGGACAGGCCTGCGCCGTGAAAGGCGATCCCGCGGCCCTCGCGGCGGATGCCTACGACGGCTTGTGCCGCCTGATCGCCGCCTTCGACGATCCGGCCACCGCCTATGAAGCCCGCCCCAATCCGGATGTGGCGCCGGCCTATAGCGACTATCTGCACCTCGCGCGCGTCAAGGAATGGATCACAGCCGGCGAGGAAGAGACATGAGCCTCGTCGCGCCAATCGAGATTGCCCAGCGCGCGCAACGCCGCGCCGCCGATCCGGCGGCCAGCGTGTGGGTGAGCGCGTCGGCCGGTTCGGGCAAGACCAAGGTGCTGACCGACCGGGTGCTGGCCTTGCTGCTGGCCGGCACGCCGCCGCACAAAATTCTATGCCTGACCTTCACCAAGGCGGCGGCCGCGGAAATGAGCAACCGCGTCAATGAACGCCTCGCGTCCTGGGTGACCATGGACGAGGACAAGCTTTGGAACGAACTCGCGGACCTGCATCCCGAAACGCCCGATCGCCTGCTGCTTGACCGCGCGCGGCGGCTGTTCGCCCACGTGCTCGATGCGCCGGGCGGCCTGACGATTTCCACCATCCACGGATTCTGCCAATCGTTGTTGAGGCGCTTCCCGCTGGAAGCGGGCGTGACGCCGCACTTCACGGTGATGGATGAACGCGACGCACGGGAAGCTCTGGCCAGCGCGCAGGAGCTTTGCATCGCGCATGCGCACCGGGGCGATGACAGCGCGCTTGCGGAGGCCCTTAAACTCCTGACGGCGCGCGTCCATGAAACCCATTTCGCCGACCTGATGGATTCCCTTGCGGGCTGCCGGAATAAACTCGCGCGCATGTTCGAGACCCACGGCGGGCTTGCCAATGTCTCAAAGGCGTTGCGCAAAAAGCTGGGCTTGCCGGAAGACGCAACGGAACTGTCCTTGATCACGGAGGCGTGCGGCGATGCGGCCTTCGATAGCGCGGCCCTTAAGAGAGCCTGCGGCGCACTTGAGAGCGGAACCGCTACCGACAAAGAACGCGCGGTTCTCCTTCGCAAATGGCTTGCGGCCGGCGATGACCGCGGCGCGCAATTCGATACTTATAAGACGGTTTTCCTGACGCTGAAGGACGAGCCGCTGGCGCGCCTGGCCACGAAAGGCGCCGTCGCCGCGCTGCCGGAGATTCTGGATATCCTCGAGACCGAAGCGCGGCGCGTGCAGGCCGTGCGAGCCTTGTGCAAAGCCGCGCGCGTCGCCGCCAATACCGAAGCCTTGCTGCGCCTGGGCGCACGGATGCTGGACCTTTACGCCGAGGAAAAATCGCGCCGCGGCTTGCTGGACTATGACGATTTGATCCAGAAATCCCGCAAGCTGGTGGAACGCGACGGCGCCGCCGCCTGGGTGCTGTACAAACTCGATGGGGGCCTTGACCATATTCTCATCGACGAGGCGCAGGACACCAACCCCGATCAATGGGCCATCGTGGACGCACTAACGCGGGAGTTCTTCGCTGGCGAAGGCGCGCGCGAGCTTGGGCCCCTGACACGGACCGTGTTCGCGGTCGGCGACCGCAAGCAATCGATCTATGGATTCCAGGGCGCAGCCCCGGATGAATTCGAACGCATGCGCCTGCTGATGGCCGCGCGCGTCGAAGCGGTGAACATGCGCTGGGATGCGCCGACCCTGAACGTTTCGTTCCGCTCGGTTAAGGCCGTTCTCGACGCCGTTGACCATGTTTTCCTGAATGCGGAAGCCGCCGCGGGTGTGACGGACGGGCAGGAAGGTGTGGGACATATTCCGGCGCGTGAACTTGATGGCGGGCTTGTCGAACTGTGGGCGCCCATCGAACCCGAAGCGACCGACGAGGGGTTGCCGTGGATGCCGCCGGTGGAGCGCAAACGCGGGGACTCGCCGCCCGCCCGATTGGCCGCCCTGGTGGCGCGGCGCATTCAGCATATGGTGACCTCGGGCGAGATGCTGGAATCGCGCGGCCGGCCCATCCGGCCCGGTGACATTCTGGTGTTGGTGCGCCGGCGCACAGGGTTCGTGGAAGATCTGATCCGTCAGCTGAAGACGCGCGAAGTGCCCGTGGCGGGCGTGGACCGCATGGTGCTGACCGACCAGATGGCGGTGATGGATCTACTGGCGCTGGGGCAGTTCCTGCTGCTGCCGGAAGACGATTTGACGCTTGCGACCGTGCTGAAAGGCCCGCTGGTCGATCTGACGGAAGAGGAACTTTTCACGCTGGCGCACGGCCGCGAGAAGAAGCGCCTGTGGGAGGTGCTGTCGGCGCACGCGGGCAGCACGTCGCGCTTCGGGGCCGCGCATGCGGTGCTGGCCGATCTTCTGGCGAAGGTCGATTATCTCACGCCGGTGGAACTCTATGGTTATGTGCTGGTGGCGCGCGAGGGACGCAAGAAGCTGCTGGCGCGGCTTGGCCTTGATGCCGAAGATCCGATCGATGAGTTCATGACGCTTGCGCTTTCGTATCAGGACGAACACGCGCCTTCGCTGCAAGGTTTCCTGCATTGGCTGGCGGCCGGCGATGCCGAGATCAAACGCGACCTTGATAGCGGCGGCGGGAACGCCGTGCGCGTGATCACGGTGCATGGCGCGAAGGGCCTGCAGGCGCCCATCGTGTTCCTGCCCGACACCATGCAAGCGCCGACCTTCCAGGACCGCCTGCTGTGGACCAAGGATGAGGCGCCCTTGATGCTGTGGTGCCCGGCGGTCGGAGAGATCGATCCCAAGACACAAGCCACGCGCGAAGCCCTCGCCGAGGGACAAGACCGGGAATATCGGCGTCTGCTGTATGTGGCGATGACGCGCGCCGAGGACCGGCTGTATGTGTGCGGCTGGCAGAACAAACGCGCGTCGACAAAGGCCGCGACTTGGTATGACTTGATCAAGGCCGGCCTTGCCGCATCGCCGCACACTGAGAAGGTCACCGACCCGTTTCTGGCAAATGACGGCGCGCTTCGCGATCCCGAGGTTTTGCGCCTGTCGTCGCTTCAGGTCGGCCGGCCGAAACCCGAACGCGAGACCGGGGCGCGCGGCATTGCGGCGGCCGCGCCGGCATGGACG
The DNA here is from genome assembly GCA_947473445.1 of Fidelibacterota bacterium. Taxonomy (GTDB): domain Bacteria; phylum Pseudomonadota; class Alphaproteobacteria; order Rhodospirillales; family Rhodospirillaceae; genus SHVO01. The sequence goes on from CANJEU010000069.1 coordinate 3,612, forward strand.
CGCAAGGATGCGCCGCCCGAAGCCGAACCGCCCCGGCCCTTGGCGCCGTCGCGCGCGACGCTGGCCGATCCGCCGGCGAATTCGCCGCTGAAGGATGCGCGACTGCGCTATCAGCGCGGCCTTATCATCCACAGGCTGCTGCAAAGCCTGCCTGACCTTCCGCCCGAGCGCCGGCGCGCGGCGGCAGAGGCGTTTGTGGCGCGCCCCGCCTGGGAGCTTGATACGCCAGCGCGCGCGGACCTTGTGGGCGAGACGCTGGCGGTGCTGGAGAACGCCGACTTCGCGCCGCTGTTCGCGCCCGAGACCTCGCGCGCGGAAGTGCCCGTGACCGGGCTTCTTGGCCGCTTCGCGCTTTCGGGCCAAGTGGACCGGCTGGCGGTGACCGAGGAAGGCGTGTGGATTATCGACTATAAAACCAACCGCCCGCCGCCGCGCGCCGCCGTCGATGTGGATAAGGCTTACGTCTACCAGATGGCCGCTTACCGGCGCGCTTTGCAGGCGATCTATCCCGGGCGCAGCGTGCAATGTGTGCTGCTGTGGACCGATGGACCGTTCCTGCTGGAACTGCCCGCCCAGCAAATGGATGACCTGCTGGCCTCTTCCGGCCTAATCTGACGCCGATGAATACGACCGCCGCGCAAACGCCCGACCTTGCCGATCAGACACGCGCTGTTGATGGCGTGCTGCTGCGCGAGTGCTGGTATTACGCCCTGCCCTCGCAGGCCCTAAAGCCACGCAGCACCGCGCATCGCACGTTACTGGGCGAGCCTGTTCTGCTGGGACGTGACGCCGATGGAAAGGTATTTGCCATGCGCGATACCTGCCCGCACCGGGGCACATTGCTTTCGAGAGGCGCGTTCGACGGCCGCGAGGTGCAATGCCCTTATCATGGCTGGCGCTTCCGCACCGACGGCCAGTGTTCGGCCATTCCCTCGCAAATCGCCGACCAGAAGCCGCAGGCGGCCGACATTCGCGCCCAGACCTATCGCCTGGCCGAGCGCGACGGAAATATCTGGATCTATATCGGCGCGAAAAAAGACAATCTTCCGCCGGTGCCGCATGTGCCGGCCGTGGGCGCGCGCTTCCAGTTGCATGAGTCCATGATCTTCGCCTGCAATATCGATGTGGCGGTTTCGGGCTTAATGGACCCCGCGCATGGCGCGTTCGTGCATCGCTCGGCCCTGTGGCGCGCGGCCGATAGTATTTACGAAAAGCAGAAGGCGTTCTCGCCGCTTCCCGAAGAGGAAGGCATGGGCTGGCGCATGGACCGTCACCTCGCCTCGCGCAACTCGAAAGCTTATCGTCTGTTCCTTGGCGGCGCGCCGGAAACCGAGATCAGCTATCGCATTCCCGCCACGCGCATCGAACACGCCCAGACGAAGAAATTTAACTACTGCGGCCTGACGGCCTGCACGCCGATTACGGCGGACCGCACGGAAGTCCATCACGTCATGTATTGGGATGTGCCCGGCGGCGCGCTGCTGCGGCCCTTGGTGCGCGTGCTGACCCGCAGGTTCCTCGATCAGGATCGCCGCGCGGTGATGTCGATGCAGGAAGGTTTGGCGTTCAACCCCGCCACCATGCTGATCCAGGACGCCGACACACAGACAAGGTGGTACTTTCGCTTGAAACGCGAGGTTTTGGCGGCCCAGGCGGAAGGGCGGCCCCCACGCAATCCTCTCATGCCTGTGATGCTGCGCTGGCGTAGCTGAGGAAACCGTGCTCTTGACGCCCGGCTTGACGGTCGGGGGCCCCCTGCCTAGATTCGGTCCATCTCCCTTCCGGCGTGACGCACGCCTCCTCCAACAAGGACTTTCCCCCTATGAAAGACGTTTCCGACGCTTCCTTTGAAGACGACGTGCTCAAGGCCAGCGGCCCCGTACTGGTGGACTTCTGGGCCGAATGGTGCGGCCCGTGCCGTCAGATCGCGCCGTCGCTGGAGAAGCTCGATAAGGAGCTGGCGGACAAAATGACGTTCACCAAAATCAATATCGACAACAACCCAAATACGCCGACCCAGTTTGGCGTGCGCGGCATTCCGACCCTGATGATCTTCAAGGACGGCCAGGTGGCGGCGACCAAAGTGGGCGCCCTGCCCGAGAGCAAACTGAAAGAGTGGATTCAACAGTCCCTCTAGACCCTACCGACTGCCGCCAAAGGGCCTCGTCCGACTCCGGATGGGGCCTTTTGCATTTTTGGCCCTTTTGCAATTTTAAGCCGGGCCCCTTAAAAAGGCTGGAGACAGGGGGCCACATGACGAAGACGACCGGCGGCTACGTAACCGATACAGCCTACGTGGCCGAGTTCTATGGCGACCACGCCCCGGCCCATATGAACCTGATTGCCGCCTCCAACGGCTTCCGCCCGCGCCCACTTACGCCCGGGTTCACCTGGTGCGACTACGGCTGCGGCAACGGCATCACCGCCAATATCCTGGCCGGATGTTTTCCCGAAGGAAAGTTCTACGGCATCGACTTCATGCCCGCCCATACGCGCATGGCCGAGCTTTTGTCGATGCGCGGGGGCCTGCAAAATACGACGTTCCTCCAGAAGAGTTTCACGGACCTCAAAGAAGATGAGATTCCGCCGCTCGATTTCGCGGTGATGCACGGCGTGCTGTCGTGGATCGACGATCCAACCCGCAATGCCGTGCTCGACGATGCCGCGCGCCGCTTGAAGCCGGGCGGCCTGCTGATGACCGGCACCAACGCCATGCCGGGATGGGCGGCGAAGCTGCCCCTGCGCAACATGGTGTATTCGCTGACCCGCGATGGGCAGAACTCGCTGGAGCGCGCGCAGACCGGTCTCGACTGGTTGAAGAAGCTCAACGCCGCGAAGATCAAATATTTCCGCGACAATCCGGCGCTGGCCGAAGCGGTGGAGGAGCTGGAGCGCCTCGACCTTCGCTATATGGCGCACGAGTATTTCAACGAACACTTACGCGCCTTCTACTTCGCCGAACTGAAAACCATGATGGAAGCCCGCGGCTTGCGCTTTGCCGGCTGCGCCCGCCTGTTCCTGAATATGGTGGATCTTTCGGTGCCGCATGCGCTGCAGGATGAGTTCCGCCAGGTCAAAACCCGCGCCGAGCTGGAAGCCAAACGCGACTTCATCCGCAATGAAACGTTCCGCCGCGACATCTGGATCAAAGGCGAGCCGCTGAAAAGCGAAGAGGAATGGCTGGCGATCAATCGGGAGCAGGTGTTCGGCACCATCGATCCGCTGTCGAAGATCGACCAGACCGTGGCCTTTGGGGACATTCAGCTCAGCTATCAGAACGAGCCTTTCGCCGCGATGCTGAAGCTGCTGGCCGAACGGGCCTTGAGCATCGGCGAGATGGAAGACAACTCCGCCCTCGCCGGGCTTTCGCCGTGGACGCGCTTCGAGGCGGCGCGCTTCCTGGCGGCCGGCGGCCAAGTGCACGCCTTCCCGCATTCGACCGCGCCAGTGAAGGTCGCCAAGGACGCGCGCCTCTCCATGCCGGCGATCAATCGCGGCATGATCAAGGAACTGGGCACGAGCATGCCTAAAATCGCCCTCGCCGCGCCCAACGCCGGCACGGGGATCGAGCTTGGCAATATCGACGCCATCTTGCTGCTGGCGCGCTGCGAGAAAGGCCGCGAGGCGGCGGTGAAGATTGCCATGAAGATCATCGGCGGCGAGAACGGCGAGGCGATGATCGGCAATAAGACCCTGAGCCAGGCGCAGGCCGAGGCTTTGCTGAAGGACAGGTTCACGGCGCTTGAGAACACCATGCTCGATAAGCTGGCCGAGATCGGCGTGGTGAGCGTCGAGGGCTAAAGCCCATCCACCCGCGGAATTTGCGACATCTGCGACATGCGACATGTTCCGAATTCGCATCGTGCGCCAAAGACTTAAGCCCGAATTCGCGGTTTGCGACATCTTGCGACATGTGGGCCGTCACCTCATGCGGACGCCGCCCCGTGTCAGGGTTCTCACGCTGATTCACAATGTCAAAGAGCCGTGTCTCGATGCCGAGGATAGGGCGATTGGGGACGTCTGTCAATATATTGGGGACGTGTAAACGCCAAAGCATCTTCGGCGTGAACTATATATAATGGCACTCATTTCACGATCTGGAAGGACCAGATGCTTCACGAGACTTTATGGCAGGAAAATTCGCGTCTGGCCGAGGCGTGTTCGCAGCACCCTTTCGTGCGAGGTCTGGCCGACGGCAGCCTCGATCCTGAAGCCTTCCGGCGCTTCGTGGCTCAGGACGCTTTTTTCCTCAATGCGTTCGCGCGGGCCTATGCGCTGGCCGCCGCCCGCAGCCCTGACAACGCGACGCTCATGGCGTTCTGCGAATTGTTAAACGGCGTGTTGCGCGAACTTCAGCTGCACGCCGGTTACGCCAAGGACCTGAAGATCGACCTGACGGGCGTGAAGCCTTATCCCGAGGTGAAGGCCTATACGGACTTCCTGCTGGCGATTGCCTGGGGTGGCGGGCCGGGCGAGACCATCGCGGCCATGACGCCGTGCATGCGGCTCTACGCCTATCTCGGCACCATGCTGGCGAAAAACGGTACTACGGGCAATCCGTATCAAGACTGGATCACCACCTACAGCAGCGCCGATTTTCAGGCGCTGGTCACGCACCTTGAATCTCTGTTGGACACATTGGTGGACGACAGCCCGGCGGCGCACGAGGCCTATGCTTATGCAATGCAGTGCGAGCTGAATTTCTTTTCGGCGATGTTAGAGCGAGGCGCGGAATCAGACGGCCCAAACTAAGTATAGCGTCCCCTTAATTCCCATGTTCCGGGATCGGCCTTAGCCAGTTATTGAAATCCCGCTCGGGAGCTAAGGCTTTGGGGATGTCAAATGGAAGAAGCTGCCCACCCGTCCCCGAGAGAGAGAGAGAGAGAGAGAGAGAGAGAGAGAGAGAGAGAGAGAGAGAGAGAGAGAGAGAGAGAGAGAGAGAGAGAGAGAGAGAGA
>CANJEU010000070.1 GCA_947473445.1 Fidelibacterota bacterium
GGGCATGAATGGACAGGGCACGCGCAAGACCCGCAGCATTGGCGCGATACCCATTACGAAGTCACCGGCCCTGTGGTGGCACAGATGCAATCGGTGTTCGTCGACAACTGGATCAAGGCCACCGGCGAAGTTCTGCACGGCGACGCCTATTTCCCGACGCTCAAACCCGCGGGCAAGCTCGATGCCCAGATGTTCTCAAGCTCGCCCGAAGGCGGCAGCTCAAGCATGCATTTGATGGTGCTGCTGGCCCTGGCGGCGGCCACAAAAAGCGTCGATATCGAGAACTCCTATTTCGTGCCCGACAAGCTCACGATGAAAGCCCTGATCGCGGTGCGCAAGCGCGGTGTGCGTGTGCGCGTCCTTGTGCCTAATCGCCATACCGATGCGAAGTTCGGGCGCTGGGCCTCGCAGGCGCTTTACGCCGAGTTGCTGGATGCGGGCATCGAACTCAACGAGTACGAACCGACCATGCTCCATTGCAAGCTCATGATCGTCGATGCGCGATGGACGTCCGTGGGGTCTTGCAATTTCGATGACCGTTCGTTCCGTTTGAACGATGAAGCCAATCTCAATGTCTTCGACGAAAAATTCGCTTGCCTGCATCTCGAGCAGTTCGAGAAGGACTTCGCCCTGTCCCGCAAGGTCGTGCGCGGCCGCTGGCGCAATCGCTCGCTCATCAAGCGTGTGCTCGAGCAGGTTGCGATCCTGTTCAGATCGCAGCTTTAGCAATCCACGCGGGGTCATCCCCGTGCGTCACGGGGATCTAGGGTTCCGAGCGGAATCCATGCAGAAAGGCGGCGGTTGTTTCGCCAGTCCCTCCGGGGGATTTCACTGAAAATCGCTGTGCGATTTTCAGTGAAATGGTGCCGGATGAGGGAATTGAACCCCCGACCTTCGGTTTACAAAACCGCTGCTCTACCCCTGAGCTAATCCGGCGCACCACGTCGAAGAGGTCCGGAAAATAGGGCCGGACCTCCAAAAGGGCAAAGCCTACTTCGTGTCCTGACGCACTTTTTCATACAGGGCGACTGCGCCCGCATTGGAGACGTTCAGGCTCTCCATATCGCCGGCCATGGGCAGGCGCGCCACATGGTCGCAGGTTTCGCGCACCAGACGCCGCAGGCCTTCGCCTTCCGCGCCCAGGACGAGGGCGATGCGCCCGTCCAGCTTGATCTGGCCCAGGGTCTGCTCGGCGTCTGCATCAAGGCCCACCAGCCAGAACTGATGCTCTTTGATCTGCTCCAGCGCGCGCACCAGATTGATGGCCTTCACATAAGGAATCTTATCGAGGGCGCCCGAGGCGGACTTCGCCATGGCCCCGCTCTCGTCGGCGGCATTGCGATCCGGCGCAATGACGGCGCTGGCGCCGAACGCCGCCGCCGACCGCAAGATCGCCCCAACGTTATGCGGGTCGGTCACTTGATCGAGCACGACGATGCACGCATTTGGCTTTGCCGCCGCGACTTCAAGGACGTCCGCCAGATCGTATTCCAGCGCGCGCGTGAGCAGCGCAATACCCTGATGCACGGCGTCCGCGCCCACCACCACATCGATCTCGCGGCGCGAACAGGTGCGGGCCTGTCCCAGCGGGCCGCAGGCTTCGGTAAGTTTCACCAAAGCTTCCGCCGTTCCCATCAACCGCAAAATCTTGCGCGACGGATTGGCGACGGCAGCCGCCACCGCGTGGTGGCCGTAAAGCCAAACTTCACCGGCCCGCGAAGGGCCGACGTCTTTCGGTGCGCGCGGGTCGACAGCCGGCGTGCCGATAAGGGCGGGCGGCGGCAAGTCTCTCGGCGCCGAGCGTGCGCCGGGATGAGTTGCACCCTTGTTTGTTGAAGCAGGGCGCGCTGACGCGGGACGCGCCTGCGCCGGACGGGGCTCAACGGGCCGGAAGTCCTCTTCGTAAGATTCGAAATCCTCGGGATCAGATTCAATGTGCCGCGGTTCGGCGGGACGCGACGAGCCGGGCCGTGAAGCGCCGGGACGGAAGGGCTTGCCGTGTTTTGAATCGGGACGGCCGCGGTCAGCCCGGCCTGCATCAGGCCGCTTGGAGTCATTGCGCGGAGAGTCGCTGCGCGATGAGCCAGGCCGTGAGGCGCCGGGACGGAAAGGCTTGCCATGTTTTGAATCGGACCTGCCGCGATCATCGCGGCCTGCGTCGGCCCTCTTGAAATCATCACGTTTGAAATCGTCGCGCTTGGATTCATTTCGCGGGGCATCGCTGCGCGACGCACCAGGCCGCGAAGCGCCGGGACGGAACGGCTTGCCGTGTTTTGAATCGGAACGGCCGCGATCGTCGCGGCCGGCTTCGGCCCTCTTGCCCTCGTAGCGCTTGGTCTCGTTGCGCGGGGAATCGCTGCGCGATGCGCCGGGCCGGGAAGATCCCTGACGGAACGGCTTGCCCTGCTTTGAATCGGAACGGCCGCCTTCAAAGCGGCTTCCCTCGGCGCGACCCGCGCCAGCGCGTCCTGAATCACCGCGGCCCGCGTCGCCACGCCCTGATTCAGCACGGAAAGATCCAGGGCGCGATTTACCGCCGCCCCCGGTCGGTTTGCGCCCGTCATTGCGCTGTTGGCCGCCGTGGCCGCCCGATTTCGGGAACTGATTGCGTTTCTTCATTTTGTGATGGTCCTTTTTTACACGGCGTATAGAGCTTCTTTCACGTTGACAAGGAAGGACCAAGACCCTACTTGGAGGCCCTTCTGATAGACCAGCTTCCCAAATGATTTCTAAGAGCTAGGAGGGGTGGCCGAGCGGTCAATGGCAGCAGACTGTAAATCTGCCGACTTATGTCTACGAAGGTTCGAATCCTTCCCCCTCCACCATTCTTCGCGCCCCCGGGCGTTTCGGCTTGGCAAGCCGGTGATCGCGAAGGATACCGCGCCCAAGCCCAAAGGGCGTAGGCGGACCGAGGGCCCGATCATATCCTCATTGTCATGCAGGACTTCACAACCCTCTTCGCACAGGCCACGGCCGCTCACGAGGCCGGACAATGGCAGCACGCCGAGCGTGCGTACCGGTCCATCCTCGCAGTCGAGCCGGCGCATGCCGATGCGCTGCACCAACTCGGGCTTCTCGCCTACCAGAACGAGCGCTTCGACACCGCCATCGATCTGATCAGCCGGGCGCTCGGCCTTTCCCCTCATCAGGCGTTTTATTGCAATACACTCGGCGGCGCCCTGTTGGCCGCGGGGCGGGTCAAGGAGGCCGTCGCTTCATTCGCGCGCGCGGTCGCGTTGGCGCCTGCGTCGCTTGAGTTGAAAAACAATCTCGCCAATGCGCTCCATGCCGACGGAGCGCTGGCCGAGGCGCTCGCGCTGTACCGGGATCTGATCGCGCGCGCCCCCTCTGATCCTGATGTGAACAACAATTTCGGGCGCGCGCTTCTTGCGGCCGGCTGTCTCGACGAGGCTCTCGATTGTTTCCGCGCGGCTTTGGCCGTACGGCCGGATGATGCATTAATTCTAAGCCACCTTGGCAATGCGCTCTGCGTTAAAGGCGCATTCGACGAAGCCGTGACGGTCTGTCGGAAGGCGGTCGGCCTTGTGCCCAATTCGGCGGTTTTACTCACCAATCTCGGTAACGCGCTGCTTGGCCAGAAATGCATCGAAGATGCCGTGGCCGCCTATGAAACGGCCGCTAAGGCCGATGACCGCATTGCCGAAATTCATAAGAATCTGGGCATCGCTTACCACATGGCCGGCCGGCCAGAGGACGCCGCGGCAAGTTTCGCGAAAGTCCTCCAATTCGATCCCGATGATCGCGCGCGCGTTGCGCTTGGGCACATTTATGTTTCGCTTGGCGCTTTGCACGAGGCTGTCGATCTCTTTCGCCAGAGTCTCAACACGGCGCCGGACGATCGCGAGGTTCGGTTGGCCCTTGGGCTTGCCCTGAACGATCTCGGCAGACACGCCGACGGCCTCGCGGAAATCGCGCGCGGGCCCGGCGTTGCGCATTTATCGCTCACAGCAGAACAGGGTGAACCGCCCGCGGCGAACCGGCGGGCTCGGGTCGCGGGCGTTGCGCCGAACTTCATTGGCAGTTGGTTCCTGAAGGATCGAACGCTTTGCGAGGCGCTGATCGCGCACTTTGAAGCAAATGCCGCGCGCCATCGCAAAGGTACGACGAGCCGCGGGACGAATCTTTCCATCAAGCGGGCGACCGACCTCGTCATTTTCCCAAACGATCTATCGACGCCGGGGTTCGAGCCGCTTGCGGCATACCTTCTCGAACTCCAGTCGTGTTTGCGCGACTACGCCCTTCAGTGGCCTCATTTGGCCGACATCATCCCGAAGGCCGATCTTGTGCCTTTCCAAATTCAAAGATATCGGCCGGGCGAGCATTTTCAGGCCCCGCACAGCGAGCGTATGTCATTTGGATTGAGCCACCGCGTTCTGGCTTGGATGACGTATCTCAACGACGTCGAAGCGGGAGGGCACACCCGGTTTCACAACTACGGCATCGAGATCACGCCCGAGCGCGGCCGTACTCTGATTTGGCCTGCCGAGTGGACACATATGCATGCCGGCGAGGTCGTACGGCGCGGCATGAAGTACGTGATCACGGGTTGGATGCACTTCCCGCATCCTACGGCTTGATTGCGCGTTGGCTTTGGGGCAGTTTTCGCCCCCACTTTGAAACGAGACACCAATGACCGCAACGCTTCCCGACCGCCTGTCCGTAAATCCGCAGAGCCCTCACTATAGCGAAGAGGTTCTCAAGCAGGATGTGGGCGTTCGCTTCAACGGCGTCGAGAAAAACAACGTCGAGGAGTACTGCGTCAGCGAAGGTTGGATTAAAGTCGCCGCCGGGAAAAGCCTCGATCGCAAGGGCAACCCCATGACCCTGACCCTCAAGGGCAAGGTTGAGCCCTACCTCCGTACGCCCGAGGCGAGCGCCTAAATTCACCCCCGCGGCGCTTTGAGGCGCCTCGAGTCTCGCCCCCGGCCTTAAAAGGGCGCTCCGCGCCCTCCGCTGGGTGCGCAAGTCGCGGGTGAAGCTCAGCCTCTCTGCCCGTAGTGTGACACGTCGCCGGTTACAATGCGCGGAGCCGTGCGGGGCAGGGCCGGGTGATCGCCCGGCGCGAATCACCTTAGAAACGTCAAAATTCAATCATAACAACGCATTAGCGGCACTAAATGTGGGGCCCGCGCCCGCCTCGCCGTCTATGCCGCACTGCGCGCGTTTTGTTGATTTCACTCAAGAAAATCAAGGGGTCACCCCGAAAAGATGCGCGCCTTAGCGTCCAATCATGGTAAAAACATGTTTCGTTTTAGAGACTGGAGAGATTGCGACCGCCAGAGAATTACTGTCGCACTATTAAGACAGGGACCCTGCGGGGTCTCGGTTCATGTGAGGAGAGGCATGTTGAACCTTCGTTGCGCCACGTACGTTGCCGCGGCAGCCGTCGTTATGTTGACGGCCGTCGGCGCGAGCGCACAGAGCCAAAAAAAGTTTCCGATCGAGGCCTACATCGAGGAGCCGTTGCCGTCCGTCGTGCAGATTCTCGGCACGGAGGTTGATGGCCCGGTGTTTGCGACCGCGCAGGGTCGCACGCTGTATGTATGGCCCGAGAACGACCAGAACGACCAAGGCGTGCGCGGCGAGCGTGAAGGCAAGCCCACCTGCACCGATACGGTCACCAAGGTCACGGCTGGGTTCCATGAACCTTATCCGCCCAATCTCATCGAGGTCGATGTCGCGACCCGTCCGGCGTGCACCAGCATCTGGCCGCCGTTCTACGCCGATGCGGATGCAAAGCCTGTCGGGAAGTGGACCGTGATCGACCGCCCCGATGGCCGCAAACAATGGGCCTATGAAGGCCTCGCGGCGTACACCTCCTTCCTCGATCGTGAACCCGGTCAGGTTTTCGGTTCGGGCAAACTTCATGCTGGCGGCGACTCAGGCGCAAAGCGTAAGCCCATCGGCCCCGAAGCGGATGTGCCTGCGCAGTTCGAAGTCGTGACCGTCCCCCTCGGCCGCATGCTCACCACCATCACGGGCTTTTCGGTCTACACATGGGACCGCGACGGCAACAACAAGTCGAATTGTGATGCGAGCTGTCAGCAATCCTTCGCGCCGGTTCTCGCGCACGCCTCCGCGCCGCGTCTGCGTGGCGACTGGGGTGTGATTGAACGCTCGCCGGGCGTGTTCCAATGGACCTATCGTAAACGTCCGCTCTACACGCTCATCGGCGAAGAACAGCGCGGCTCGTTCCATGGCTCCGACATCGCCGGCTGGCGGAATGTGTTTACACAAGCCGCGCCTGCGTTCCCCAAGGGCTTCACCGTTCAGGACGCGCCCGGTGGTCAGGTGCTCGCCAACGCCGATGGCCGCACGATCTACATCTACACCTGCGTCGACGATACGCTCGACCAGCAGATCTGCGACCACCCCGCGCTCAATCAGAAGTACCGTCTCGCCGTCTGCGGCGGCTTCGACAAGAAGCGCTGCGCCGAACAGTTCCCTTATGTGACGGCCGACGCCTCCGAGCGCTCGACGTCGCAAATTTGGGCCATCAAGACCATCAGCACTGACACCGGTACGTACGTCGACGAGGGCGCGCCGAATTCCGCGCGCATTTGGACGTATCGCGACCGGCCCGTCTATTACTTCTTCAAGGATAAAATCCCGGGCGACACCTACGGGGATTCTTGGGGCGAGAACAACGGTTGGATCAACGGATTCCACGCGTTCTTCACGCGTGAAGAGTATCGCAAGCAGTATTTGGACACCTCAGGGAGCGGCCGCCGATGAAACACATCATTCTGTCCACCCAAGTTTCCGCCTTCGCCATCTCGGCTAGCCTCGCGCTCGCGGGTGGCATTGGCGCGGCCCAAGCGCAGCAGGTTGAGGGCGCCGTCGGCGTCCAGAACCGCTCCATCGGCTACGTGATGGTGTACGAAAACCGTTCGATCTATCAGGCCAAGGACCAGAAGACTCAGTGCCCCGTCGCGCTGAACGACGGTCCGCCCGAACAGTTCAAGAAGATGTTCCCCGAAGGCACCGAACGCACCGTTGAAGGTACGCGCCTCGCCTGGGAAGGCGAGCTTTGGAATCCGACCGCGAAAGATCTGAAGGTTCCCTACTACGAAGTGCAGGGCACCGTCGGCCGCGGTCTGAACCTCGACGGCAAGGTCGACGCCAACGACTACGTCAGCCCCGACACGGGCGAGAAGGGCATCGACAACCAGATTTTCCGCGCTGTCGGCTGCACTTTTAACTACCGCGACGGCCAGACCTCGACCCTGACGCCGCAATGGCGCCGCGCCACCTACAATATCTTCGTCATCGAACTCACCGACGTCGACAGCCTGCAGGCCGACGACGACGTGACCGTGACGACCTATCGCGGCAACGATCGCCTCATCACCGATGCCACCGGCAACGAATACCTGCCGGGCGGTACGCAGACGCTCGATAAGCGCTGGGGCAAGCGTTACATCCAGTCGTTCAAAGGCAAGATCAAGGACGGCGTCCTCACCACGGAAGCCAAGGACCTGATCATGCCGGCGGCCTCGGTGTACGCACCGCGCGATGGCGCGCCGGACATCATCTATAAGGACATGCGCTTCCAGCTGAACGTCACCGATACCCAGGCGAATGGCTTCATGGGCGGCTATGCCGATGTATGGACCTGGTACTATCACTCGCACAAAACCCGTGACTCGCGTCACCAGGCCTACGGCGGCACCGCCGGTCCGACACTGTATCGCGCGCTCATGAAAAACGCCGACGCCTACCCGGATGCGAACGGTCAGAACACCGCGATCTCGACGGCGCTCGATGTGAAATTCGTCCACGTGTTCGTGAAGCATCCCGATGCCCAGGTTGCGGGCGTCGTGACGCGCGGCGAAACGCAGGCGGCCGAAGCGGCGGCCACTGACGCGCGGACGCGCGAATAGAGCTTGGTGGAGGTAGTTTAGTGTCTTCGAAAGTACGTCTGTCTTCGCTGCTGCGCGGCAGCGCCATTGGACTGCTCGCGGGCCTTGCGCTCGCGAGCTGTTCGGCGCCGGCCGGCAATCAACAGGTTGCCGCGGTTAAAGCCGCCGCGGTCGTTGGCGACGAGCCCACCTCGGGCGGCGCCGAGCCGCGTCTGCGTCTCATCACCCGCGATCAGTATCTCAATACGCTCGCCTATGTGTTCGGCGCCGACATCCGTCCGGACGTCGAGTTCGCGCCGGTCGAACGCGTAGATGGCCTGTTGCAGCTCGGCACTTCGCGTGCCGGTGTCAACGACACCCAGCTCGAGCTCTACCAGAAGACGGCGCAGTTCGTGGCCGCGCAGGTGATCGAGCCCAGCCGTCGCAACTTCGTCATCGGCTGCAAGCCGGCGAATGAAAAGGCCGCCGACGCCAAGTGCGCCGAGCAAGTGCTCAGCCGCATCGGCCGCCTGATGTTCCGCCAGCCGCTGCCGAAAGACAAAGTCGATATCCTCGTTGGCCATGCGAACGAGAGCGCCAACAAGCTCGGTGATTTCTACGCGGGCCTCGCCGTGGCCATCGAAGAAGTCCTGATGAGCCCGAAGACGATGCTGATCGCCGAGACGGCGCAGCCTGATCCGAAA
>CANJEU010000071.1 GCA_947473445.1 Fidelibacterota bacterium
GAAGACCCGTTCAAATCTGATGGCACAGGCCGAGAAAATTGCCCTGGATGAATGCGGCGTGATCCCGATCTACGTCACGACGACTAAAAACCTCGTTTCTCCCCGCGTGATCGGCTGGGAAGACAACGTCGAGAACTGGCACCGCACCCGGTTCATGCGCCTGAAAGCCTAACAATGGCCACCGAGACCGATGTCGTCATCATTGGCGGGGGCCACAACGGGCTGGTATGCGCGTTCTACCTCGCCCGCGCAGGCCTAAAGGTCACGGTCCTCGAGCGCCAGGATGTGGTGGGCGGTGCGGCGGTGACCGAGGAGTTTCATCCCGGTTTCCGCAATTCCGTGGCCAGCTACACGGTGTCGCTGCTCAATCCGCGCATCATCGCCGATATGAATTTGCACGGCCAAGGCCTGCGCATCGTCGAGCGCCGCGCCTCAAATTTCCTGCCCATCGACGATCATACGTCTCTGGTCACCGGCCCGGGCCGGACACAAGCCGAGGTGGCGAAGTTTTCCGCCCGGGACGCCGCGCGGCTCGACGCCTATGGCAAGCGCCTCGATGATGTGGTCGACGTTCTGCGAACGTTTCTTCTGAAAACCCCGCCCAACGTCGTTTCCGGCGGCGTCTTCGCGGCGCTGCCGCAGCTCGTGGAAGCCTTTAAATCCGGCCGCGAGATCGCCAAGGCCGATATGACGGTACGGCGCGACCTGCTGGCGCTGTTTTCGCAATCGGCCGGTGACTGGCTCGACGGCTGGTTTGAAAGCGATCCGATCAAGGCGGTGTTCGGCTTCGACGCCATCGTGGGCAACTACGCAAGCCCCTACACCCCCGGATCGGCCTATGTCCTCCTCCATCACGTCTTCGGCGAGGTGAACGGAAAGAAGGGCGCCTGGGGCCACGCCATCGGCGGCATGGGCGCCATTACGCAAGCCATGTTGAAGGCTTGCGCCGCGCGCGGCGTGACCGTTCGCACGGGCGTCGCTGTGAGCGAGGTTCTGCTAGCGAAAGGCCGCGCAAGCGGGGTCGTGACTGAGCAGGGGGAAGTTATCGAGGCGCGCGCTGTCGCCTCCAACCTCAATCCAAAACTTCTATTCTCGCAACTCGTGGATCCCGGGGCGCTGCCCGCCGACTTCAGCGAGCGGATTTCGCGCTATCGCTGCGGCTCGGGCACGTTCCGCATGAATGTCGCCCTCTCGGAGTTGCCACGCTTCACCTGTTTGCCCGACACGGGCGACCATATGACCGCAGGCATCATCATTGCCCCTTCCCTGGCCTACATGGAGCGGGCTTATGCGGATGCGCGGGCGCACGGCTGGTCGAAAGCGCCGATCGTCGAGATGCTCATTCCCTCGACGCTCGACGACTCGCTGGCCCCGAAGGGCGCGCATGTCGCGAGCCTTTTCTGCCAGCATGTGGCGCCGCAACTTCCGGACGGACGGTCCTGGGACAGCGCCCGCGAAACCGTCGCCGACTTGATGATCGAGACCGTCAATACACGGGCGCCGAACTTCAAGGCGTCGGTCGTCGGGCGGCAGATCCTCAGCCCACTCGATCTCGAACGGCGCTTTGGGCTCATCGGGGGCGACATCTTCCATGGGGCCCTCGCGCTCGATCAGATGTTTTCGGCGCGGCCGGTGCTCGGTCATAGCGATTACCGCGCCCCCATCCCCGGTCTCTACATGTGCGGGTCGGGCACCCACCCCGGCGGCGGCGTGACGGGAGCCCCCGGGCACAACGCCGCGCACGAGATCATCAAAGATCTGAGATAGCCTCCAAAGCAAAACGGCCTCCCGTGCGGGAGGCCGTTTGTTTTTCGGACCGACGCCGTAATTAGGCGGCGAGGTCGAGCTTCGAGGTTTGCATAACCGGCGCGATGTCGGTCTGCGTCGCGGTCTGGCGGGTGAACTGGATGGTCGAACCCAGCGCGACGATGACAGCCGCGGCATACGGCAGGGCGACCACGGCAAGCGCCATGCACCAGACGACTTCCGCCGGATCGTCCAGTCGGCCGATGATGGCGGTGGAGGCGATGGCCGCGAGGGTTGCGACCAGGAGCACGCATTCGGTCGATGCGATGCGAAGCGCGCGGGCCCAACCGGCCATGTCCTTGCACTTCGGCGTCACCATGAACGGCTTGCCCGAGGTAAAGATTCCGGCGAGGACGCCGCGACCGACGGTGAAAGCGAGCGACAGACCGGTCAGAGCGGCCGCGACGGCTCCCATGAAGCCGGTGCCCACTTTGGCACGGTGCAGCATGATGGTTTTCGCGGTCTTGACCGTGAACAAGGTAAGCGCGACAGCCGACAGGGCCGTGAGCGGCACGTCGAAGTGGCGCGGCGCGAGGGCCATCAGGGCCGTCCACACCAACGAGAGCACGCCGAAGATCAGGGCGAACGCGTCGGCGAACCACGGCAGCCACCCAGCGACGAAGTGATAACGCTGCGCCGGGGTCAGCGTGCTGCGGCCGGTAAAGAGCTGGCCAGCGTGACGCTTCATGATCTGCATGGCGCCGTAAACCCAGCGATAGCGCTGGCCCTTATAGGCGTCATAGGTATCGGGCATCAGGCCGCGCCCCATGCTGAGGGGCGAATAGAGCGCGGTGTAGCCGGCTTCGAACAAACGCAGGCCGAGTTCCGTGTCTTCGGTAATGCACCATTCGGCCCAACCGCCCACCTGCTCCATCGCACTGCGGCGGACGATGCACATCGTGCCGTGTTGGATGATCGCATTGTGTTCGTTGCGCTCGACCATGCCGACTTGGAAGAAGGTCGCGTATTCTTCGTAGCAGAAGGTCTTGAACAGGCTTTCGTCGGCGTCGCGATAATCCTGCGGGGACTGTACCACAGCGACTTTGCGGTCGGCGAAGCCCGGCATCATGGTCTTCAGCCATTCCGGCGCAACCTGATAGTCGCTGTCGATGACGGCGACATATTCAGCCGCCTGATCGGTTAGCTTCAGCGCGATATTGAGCGCGCCGGCCTTGAACCCCTTCACACCGTCGAAGTGATAGAAGCGGAAGCGCTCGCCAAGGGCTTGCGCATGAGCTTCCACCGGTTTCCAGAGACTCGCGTCCTTCGTATTGTTGTCGAGGATGATGACCTCGAAGTTCGGGTAGTCGAGACGCGCGAGCGCGTTGAGGGTCTGCATGACCATCTCCGGCGGCTCGTTGTGCGTCGGCAGGTGGATCGACACGCGCGGCGTGCCGATGTAGCCGGTCGCGCCGATGCGCGGCTGACGCTTCGCGCGCCACAGGCTGAGCGCCCATTCAGCGGTCTCGGTGATCAATAGCATCGCGGTAAAGAGTGCGGCTGGGATGATGATCGCGGCGCCCCACAGCACGTTAAGCTGCACATACTGAAGCGATGAGGCTTCAATGATGAAGAGTGCGCCCGAGACAACCAGGCTGATCGTGCCGGCCACGAGGGCGTAGCCCTGCAGGCTCATGCCGGGCAACAACGTCAGCACCATGAGGCCGATCAAGAAGGTCGCGATCGTGGCGGCGCCCGCATACTGGGCCCAATCCGGGAACGAGGTCAGGTGACCGGTGAAGTTGAATTTCGGATTGCCCTCGGCGTCGAACATGCCCCAGAACGCGCCGACCGCGCCTTCCGGACCGGCTTTCCACGGCTGATCAAAGGCCTCGATCACGTAGTAATCATAGTTCTTGGCCGTAGCGAGGTTGAGGAAGTGGCGCAGGAAGAACGCTTCCATGGCCGGCGACGGCATGGAACCCTTCTTCACGCGGCCATCCGAGGGCCAACCGGCTTCGGCGATGACGATCTTCTTCTTCGGGAACGCTTTGGCGACCATGTCAAAGCGTTCGGTCACGTAATCCATACCGTCTTCGGACTTGATGCCTTCCCAGTACGGCAGCAGGTGGATCCCGACGAAGGCGCTTTCCTTGGCCAGTTCCGGATAGTCGAGCCAGACGCTCCAAACTTCGGCGGTGCCGACTTCGACCTTCTTATTGGTGACGGCCTTGCGCACCCGCACGATGTATTCAGACACTTCGGCCGCGGTCAGTTCGCGGCGCATGACCGCTTCGTTGCCGACGATCACGCGATCGACGACGCCGGCGTTGTCATTGATGGCCTTAATCGCCTTTGTGATTTCGATTTCGTTGAGGGTCTTCTCGCCGCTGAGCCAAATGCCCAGGGTAACCTTCATGCCGAATTCCTTGGCGATATAAGGAACGACATCCTGGCCGCGATCGACCGTATAGGTACGCACGCGCTTGGTGACGCCCGAAAGCTGCTCGAGATCGCGGCGGATGATTTCGGGTGCGATACCGGCGGCGAGCTGCTCTTCCGTATAGATGTGAGACGGCGAATAAGAGACGCCTTTGAACTGGCCTTTCCAGTCCGGCGCATCAAGGGGCCGATCGAGTGACGCCCAGAGGCTGGCCGAAGCCAGGCATGCCACCAGGAGCGCAACTAGAATTCTCATTTTCTGTACCAGCCTTCCCAACCCGTTCTTTTTCTTATCACCCCACCTGTTCCCTTCGCCGGCGTGGGCCGGGACGGAACTGGCTTGGTACGCAGCCTTGATTTGGACGAGAAACATGGCGGGAAGATGGACGCGCGCAGGCACATACGAGGCACGTAGCCTTACACGTACGTCATCCCAAAATCAGAACGGAGCATGGAGATCGCCCAGCCCCCCAAGAGCCCTGCGCTTCCGGGCCGGGGTTATACCAGAGCGGGTAGGAACTGCAAGGGATCTGAGGGTGAGCAAAACCCCTTACAACTGTTAAAGTTTCGTAAAATCAGATACTTGGCAGCCCGGCGCGCCGCGCATGCTAGACTTGCAACAATGGAGAATGAGCCTGTGTCGGAGTCGCCCAAATGCTGAGTTACCAGCACGCCTATCACGCTGGTGGTCCGGCGGACCTCCACAAGCACGCCGCTATGTGTGTCCTCATGGAACGGCTGGCCGAGAAACCCAAGCCGTTCGCGGTTGTGGATCTCTATGCCGGCCATGGCGTCTATGGCCTGGGCACCGACGAAGCTCAGAAGACCAAGGAGTTCGAAGGGGGAATCGGCCGCCTTTGGCCGAAACGCGGCGAGGTGGCCCCGCAGGCAATATCAGCGCTGTTCGGCGCAATCGCGCCCCTGAACCCTGAAGGCCGGCTGATTTATTACCCCGGCTCGCCGGCCATCGCGCGCGCGTTCATGCGCGAGGGTGACCTTCTCATCCTTAATGAACTTCATCCCGCGGCCCATACCGATCTGAAGCGTTGGGCGCGGCAGGACGATCGAATCACCCTTCATAAACGCGACGGACTGGAAGCCCTGGTGGGCCTGATGCCCCCGCCTGTTCGCCGAGGTTTGGTCGTGATTGATCCAAGCTACGAGATAAAGACTGAATACGCCGCCCTTCCCGACGCCCTGCGAAAAGCACAGAGAAAGTGGAAAGAAGGCACGTACCTCGTGTGGTACCCGATTTTGGCCGATGGCCGTCACAGCGAACTCGTCAAAGGTTTGGAAACGGGTCTCGCGGGCGGCGTGATCGCCTGCGAACTGCACTTCGACGCTTCAAAGTTTGCGAAAGACGCACCCGGTCTGCGCGGCACCGGCGTCATTGTTGTTAACCCACCGTGGAAATTCGATGTCGCGATGGGCGCAGCGGGCGAATGGCTAGCGAAGACCCTCACCACAACGGGTCGTCATACGCTGCGCTGGCTGCAACGCGATGCCAATGTTGCCTAAGTGCCGCGCGGTTTGAGGCTGCGCCGGGTGGCGGTGGCCTCGAGCGGATTTTCGGGCCAGATGTGGCGGGGATATCGCCCGCGCATCTCGCCGCGCACCTGCGGATAGACATTCGCCCAAAAGCTTTTGAGATCCGCCGTCACTGCAATAGGCCGCTGCGCCGGTGATAGCAGATGCAAGGTGACCGGGATTCGCCCGCCCGCGATCGCGGGCGTCTCCTTCAGTCCAAAGACCTCCTGGAGTTTCACGTAAAGCGCCGGCGAACCTGCGACACTATAATCGACGGCAATGCGCGAACCTGACGGTACCGCGACGTGGGTAGGTGCAAGCTCATCGAGCCATTGCGGCAGCGGCCACGGCAGAAGATTCCGAAGTACGCCGTCGAGATCGAGTTTCGTCAGGTGACTCCGCCGCGTGATGCCGGCCATGTAAGGCGCGAGCCATTCATCGAGAGTTTCAAGCAGGGTCTGAGCCGACAGATCGGGCCATCCGTCTTGTGGGGCGGCCTTGCGCAGCAGTGCGACGCGTTCGCGCAGCGTACGCGTCGCGTCTGTCCACGGCAGTGCATCAAGGCCCAGATCGCGCACACCCGCGATCATCGCCGCTTGCAGCAGTGCGGGATCTGCATTGCGCAGCGGGCGCGCTTCCAGGACCAGTGCCCCAAGGCGGCGTGTTTCACGGGCGACAACCACGGCTTCGCGCGGGTCCCATACCACCTCGGCGCTTTCCGCTATGTCCGCGTCAAACGCGGATTCGATCTCGGCTTGCGTCACGGCGGCGGCCAGATAAATGCGCCCCTCGCGCGCCGCGCCATCAAGATCGGCGACCGCGATATAATCCTGCGCGGCCAAAGACTCGGCACGGTCAATGAACGCCCCGCCGCCGCCCGAGAGCCGAAAACGGCCATCACCGCCGCGGCGCTGAGCGATGCGGTCGGGATAGGCCAACGCCACAAGAATTCCCGCAGCTGCAGTCCCGCCGCCGTCGCGCTTTACGCCGGCGATGCCCCTGATCTGTTTTGCCGCGGCCCGCACACGGGCCAGCGCCCCATGATTGATCCTCACGCCGCCGGCGCGTCCGCCGCCTTCGGAGACCGCATCGAGCCGCAGGCGGATATCGGGGTCACGGGTGCCGATCAGCACGTCACGCTCTGCGAGGAGTGCGGCGATATCACACGCCAGACCGCCCTCACCCATGGCGATTCCGCGGTGGACGAGATGGGCAAGCCGTGGATGCAAGGGCAGAGCGGCCATCGCCTTGCCTTCGGGCGTTATGCGCCCGGCAATGTCCAAGGCGTCCAGCTTACGCAAAAGATCTGCAGCCTGCGCAAACGCGCCGGCCGGGGGTGGCGTCAGCCAGCTGAGCGTATGCGGATCGGCCACGCCCCATCCCGCTAGGTCGAGGGCGAGCGGGGCAAGATCGGCCTGCAGCATTTCCGGTTCGTCATAGGCCTTGAGGCCGCGGTCCTCGGGCTCGGTCCACAGCCGGTAGCAAACGCCGGGTCCGAGACGACCGGCACGGCCGCGACGCTGTTCGGCGGCAGCACGTGAAACACGGATCGAGACAAGTTGCGTCATGCCGCGGCCCGGATCGAACCGCGGGGCGCGCTTGGTGCCGCAGTCGATCACTACCCGCACGCCTTCGATCGTGAGGCTGGTCTCGGCGATTGTCGTCGCGAGAACGACTTTGCGGACGCCCGGCGCGGGCGGCGCGACCGCCCGATTTTGCTCGCCGGGCGAAAGCGCGCCGAACAATGGCGCGACAATACACCCGGCCGGTAGTCCACCGTCTTCCAAAAGACCGGCGGTACGCCTGATTTCACCTTCGCCGGGCAGAAACGCAAGGATGCTTCCGGCCTCGTCGGCCAGGGCGCGACGAACGGCGGCTGCCATTTCACGCGGGAGGTCATCCCCCGCCGGTGCGCTCAGATAATGCGTCTCCACCGGGAACGGACGGTGCGCACTCGCTAGTACGGGCGCATTCCCGAGTACCGCAGCAACGGCCTGATCGTCCAGGGTCGCCGACATGACAAGAATCTTCAAATCGGGCCGCAGCGCACGCTGGATATCAAGCGCGAGCGCAAGACCGAGATCGGCATCGAGACTGCGTTCATGGAATTCGTCAAAGATCAGCAGCCCGACGTCCGCGAGCTCGGGATCGGACTGAAGCCGTCGTGTGAGGATGCCTTCCGTCACCACTTCGATACGCGTGCGCGACGAAACCTTGGATTCGAGGCGGACACGGAACCCAACCGTCTCGCCGACATTCTCGCCCAGCGTATCGGCCATCCGCATGGCCGACATGCGGGCGGCAAGCCGTCGCGGCTCAAGCATTACGATCTTGCGGCCGTTCAGCCAGGACGCGTTGCGCAGATGCAGCGGGATACGCGTAGTTTTTCCGGCGCCGGGCGCCGCCAGTACAACCGCGGAAGGATGCGTTTCGAGCGCCGCGGCCACGTCGGGCAGCAACGCATCGATCGGCAAAGCGGTATGAGAACTCACGGCTCCGTCGGCAGTTGGAGCTTGAGATACTCTGCAGCCGGTTTGATTGTGAGCTGCCGGTTGAAGGCACGATGAATGGCTTTCACGAGGAGATCCTTCGTCACCGGCTTTCTCACGTAGGCGTGCACATCAAGGGCCATGGCGCAGCGGACGACTTCTTCCTGTCCGGAAAACGTCAGCATGATGAACGGTATGTTCCGGGGGATATTCGCATGTTTGCCTCCGCGGATTTCTTGCAGGAGAGCTAAGCCGGTCATCGTCGGCATGCTGTGGTCGCAGATGATACAATCGACTTTTTTTGTCTTATCGGCGAGAAGATTGAGCGCCGACAAGCAAC
>CANJEU010000072.1 GCA_947473445.1 Fidelibacterota bacterium
GATCGCGGTGCCGTGCTGGTCGTCATGGAACACCGGGATGTCCATGAGCTCGCGCAGACGGCTTTCAATAATGAAACACTCCGGCGCCTTGATGTCCTCAAGGTTGATGCCTCCGAAGCTCGGGCCCAGAAACCGTACGGCATTGATGAACTCGTCGACGTCGCGGGTATCGACCTCGAGATCGATCCCGTCCACGTCGGCGAAGCGTTTGAACAGAACCGCCTTGCCCTCCATCACCGGCTTGCTGGCCAGTGCGCCAAGGTCGCCGAGACCAAGTACGGCCGTGCCGTTCGAGATGACGGCCACGAGGTTGCCTTTGGCAGTGTAGTCGTAGGCGGTGTCGGGATCGCGCGCGATCTCAAGGCAGGGCGCCGCCACTCCCGGGGAATAAGCCAGCGACAGGTCGTGCTGGGTGACCAGGGGCTTGGTCGCGGTGATCTCGATTTTTCCGGGCCGCCCGCTGGAATGGAACGTCAGCGACTCTTGATCGAAATTCCGGCGGACCGCTTTGGGGTGATCCGGTGCGCTGTTGCGCGGTGCCTTCTTGTCCATACCTGCTCCCTGGCCTGGCTCCCCTCGAATTATCCGGCTGACCGGGGAGTCTTGTTGTTGGTGTTTTCCCTAGTGTGCCGCGCCGAGACTGGCAATGCAAAATCCCAATAAAACCAATGCGCTGCACCGCAGCAGAGGTTATCGTTTTATGGCTGTGGATAAGCGGCGGATCGTCCTTTGCGGCGCCGGTGGCTTGCTATAGTGAGAAAGCCTTATCACCCGCCCATATCTTGCCCGCTTACCCGTTTACGACCTGGACCCGCGCCTTTGCCGGATGAATCACTAGTTTCCGAATCTAGCGCACCTGCGCCGCTCGCGCTGCCGACGTCGGCCGGTGACGCTCCCACGCCGATGATGAGCCAGTACCTGGCCGTGAAGGCCGGATACACCGACGCGCTCCTGTTCTATCGCATGGGCGATTTCTACGAGCTTTTCTTCGACGACGCCGTCAAAGCCGCCGCCGCCCTTGATATCGCGCTCACCAAGCGCGGCAAACATGCGGGCGAAGACATCCGCATGTGCGGGGTGCCCGTGCACTCCCATGAGGCTTATCTCGCGCGGCTGATCCGCGCGGGCTTCAAGGTCGCCGTCTGCGAGCAGCTCGAAGACCCGGCCGAGGCCAAAAAGCGCGGGTCCAAATCGGTTGTGAAGCGCGATGTGGTGCGGCTCATCACCCCCGGCACGCTCACCGAGGACTCCCTGCTCGACGCCCGGGCCCCTAACTACCTCGCCGCGCTCGCCCAGGTGAAAAGCGACGCCGACAGCGAGTTCGGCCTCGCCTGGCTCGATGTCTCGACAGGGGATTTCCATCTCCAGCCGGTGCGCCGCGCCGGCCTCACGGCGGCGCTGGCCCGGCTCGAACCGGGCGAGCTTCTGCTGCCCGAAAAGCTGTTCCTCGATCCCGAAATGAGGGCGCTGCTCGAGCCGTGGGATCGGCGGCTCTCGCCTCTGCCGACACCGCGCTTTGATTCCGATAATGCGCGCAAGCGGCTCGAAAAACTTTTCGCCGTCGGCACCCTCGACGCCTTCGGTAACTTTTCCCGCGCCGAAACCGCGGCGGCGGGCGCGCTCGTCGATTATGTCGAGCTGACCCAGAAGGGCAAACTTCCCAGTCTTCAAACGCCCCAGCGCCTGAGCCTCGGCGCGGTGATGGAGATCGACGCCGCCACACGGCGCAATCTTGAACTCGTGCATACGCTCTCTGGTGATCGTCGCGGCAGTCTGCTCTCGGTCATCGACCGCACCATCACCGGCGCGGGCGCGCGCCTGCTCGCCAGCCAGCTCAATGCGCCGCTCACCGATGCCGCGCGCATCAACGAACGTCTGGATGCGGTGACCTTCTTCGTCACAGCGCCGCCGGCGCGCGAGCGTCTGCGCACCGCGTTTTCATCCTGTCCGGATATCGAGCGCGCTCTCTCGCGTCTTTCGCTCGGTCGTGGCGGCCCCCGCGACCTCGCCTGCATGCGCGATGCGCTCGCGCAGGTGCCGAGCTTGCGCGCCGCCGTCATGGAACTTCCCGCGAGCCTGCTGCCGCCTTCGTCCCTTGTCGCGCGTCAGCTCAAGGCCCTCGGTGAACACGAAACTTTGGTTTCGCGCCTGTCGCGCGCGCTTGCGCCCGAACTTCCGCTGCTCGCGCGCGACGGCGGTTTCATCGCGCCGGGCTATGATGCCGCGCTCGATGAATTCCTCGCGCTGCGCGATGAAAGCCGCAAGCTGATCGCGGGTCTGCAGGCCGGCTATGCCGAGCTTTCGGGCATCCCGGCGCTTAAGATCCGCCACAACAATATTCTTGGCTATTACATCGAAACGTCAGGAAAACCGGGCGAAAAACTGATGGAAGACGCCCGCGCCGGCGGACCGTGTTCCATCTTCATTCACCGGCAGAGCATGGCCAACGCCATGCGTTTCACCACCGTCGCGCTTTCCGAACTCGAAGATAAAATCCGCTCGGCCGCCGATAAGGCGCTCGCGCTCGAGCTGAAACTCTTCGCCGATCTCGTCGGTGAAGTGCTCGCGCACCGTACCGAAATCGCAGCGGCCGCCGCGGCCATCGCGGGCCTTGATGTGGCCACGGCGCTTGCGCAACTTGCCGCCGATGAAGGCCACGTCCGTCCCACCATCGATGATGGCGCGGCGTTCCATATCGAAGGCGGCCGTCATCCTGTCGTGGAAGCCGTTCTCAAGCGGCAAGGCGCATCCTTCGTCGCAAACGACTGCGTGCTCGGCAACGGGGCGAAGGCGAACGCCAAAAAGAATGGACGCCTCTGGCTTATCACCGGTCCGAACATGGCCGGCAAAAGCACCTTCCTGCGTCAGAACGCGCTCATCGCGCTCATGGCGCAAATGGGCGCTTATGTGCCGGCCACCAGCGCGCATATCGGCATCATCGACCGGTTATTCTCGCGCGTGGGTGCGGCCGATGATCTCGCGCGCGGCCGCTCGACCTTCATGGTCGAGATGGTCGAGACCGCCGCCATTCTCAATCAGGCGACGGCGAAATCCTTTGTGATCCTGGACGAGATCGGCCGCGGCACGGCGACCTTCGATGGCCTTTCCATCGCCTGGGCGAGTCTTGAGCATCTGCACGACGTCAATACGTGCCGGGCCTTGTTCGCAACCCACTATCACGAACTCACCGCGCTCGCGGCGCGTCTGCCCGAACTCGCGCCTCACACCATGCGCGTCAAGGAATGGCAGGGCGATGTGATCTTCCTGCATGAGGTCGCGGCGGGGGCGGCGGACCGGTCGTACGGCATCCATGTGGGACGGCTGGCCGGGCTTCCGCCGGCCGTCATCGCAAGGGCCGAACAGGTGCTCGCGATCCTTGAAAAGGACCAGCAGGTCGGGGGCGCGGCGCGCCTCGCCGATGATCTGCCGCTGTTTGCGGCGTTGCCCAAGGTCAGTTCCGGCGGCATTGCCAAGCCCGCGGGGCCTTCGCCCGTTGATACGGCCCTCGCCGAAGTGTTACCCGACAGCCTCAGCCCCCGTGAAGCGCTCGATATTCTCTACCGCCTCAAGGCGTTAGCAGCCGAAAAGAGCTGAAACGGGCCGCGCGGGCCTCTGCTATACTCGCCTGATGTTTGACGTCGATCCCGATAAGCCGAACATCCCCGCGCTCGCCCGTATCCTGTCCGGGATGGGCCTTTTGCTGCTCGTGGGATGCGTCTCGGGCCTGATGCTGGCCTTCTCGGGCTATGCCTGGGTCAACGAGATCTACGCCATGGCCGGGTCGGTCGCCGCTTTCCTGCTCGCCCTGCTGTTTTTTGGCCAAGCCAAGATCCTCGAACTCATGGCCGTGATCGCAGCGCGCACGAAATCGCGCTTCGCCATCGAAGGCGCGGTCGAGAAATTGAAAGCCGGCGCCGTGACGGCCCCGCCCGCATCCAGCACGTCCTGGGCGGGTCCGACCGTCCGTCCGCCCCAGGACCGTGTCATCCACGTTCCGGACGATCAGGCGCGTCAATCGGGTTTCAAGGTGAAATAGCCTGTGCACGAAGCGTTATTGCCTCAGTCGCGCGGGGCTCCCTATATAGCGGCAAGCGCTGCAGCTTTCTGAACTTAAGACGCCCGTGGTTCATATTCATCATCCCCGCGAGATCATCGACCGGCGCCACTTGGCCGAGGAACTCGATACCGCGGCTGCGGGCATGCGCGAGGACGCGCGGCGCACGCTGCTCATCACCAAACTCAAGGCGGCTCATATCGCGGGCACCGCCGTCATCCGCGAACGCTTCGAGAAGAACCGTGATAGCGGCGTCGATACCGTCGCCGCGCACAGCTATCTCATGGATCAGCTGATCCGCGTTCTCTACGACTTCGCCGTCACGCATATGCTCGCGCGCGGCGTGCCCACAACAGGCGAACGCATCTCCATCGTTGCGATCGGAGGTTACGGCCGCGGCGAACTCGCCCCGTTGTCGGACATCGACCTCCTGTTCCTGCTTCCCTATAAGCAGACCCCGTTCTCCGAACAGCTCGCCGAGTTCATGCTCTATGCGCTGTGGGATCTTGGCCTCAAGGTCGGCCACGCCGTGCGTTCGGTGGACGAGAACATCGCCCAGGCCAAGGCCGACTACACCATCCGCACCACGTTGCTCGAAGCGCGCTGGGTGTGGGGCGATCAGGAGCTTGCCAACGAACTCATCGCCCGCTTCAAGAAAGAAGTGAAGCGCGGCACCGCACAGGAATTCGTCAAGGCCAAGCTTGCCGAACGTGACGAGCGCCACCAGAAGCTCGGCGATTCACGCTATCGCCTCGAGCCGAACGTCAAGGAAGACAAGGGCGGTCTGCGCGATCTGCACACGTTATTCTGGATCGCAAAATACCTCTATGGCGTTTCAGACATCAGAAAGCTCACTGACAACGGCATCATCGACGAGGACGCCGCCGGCCGCTTCACCAAGGCGCACGAGTTCCTGTCCACGGTGCGCTGCTACCTGCATTACCTCACCGGCCGCACGGACAATCGTCTGACCTTCGACCTTCAGCGGGAAATCGCCCCGCGCCTTGGTTACGGGGACCGGGCCGGCGCCACGGCCACCGAACGTTTCATGCGTCACTACTTTCTCGTCGCGCGCGACGTCGGCGATCTCACGCGCATCTTCTGCACCCTGCTTGAAGAAGGTCAGCCCAAGAAACGCATGGCGCGTATCGCCGCCCGTTGGCGTCAGCGCACCATCGACGGTTTCATCGTCGAAGGCGGACGTATTGGCGTGAAGGACGCCAGTGTTTTCGCGACGGAACCCTTACGCCTGCTCACGATATTCCTCGTCGCGCTCCAGAATGATCTCGACTTCCAGCCGGCGGCATTGCGCGCCATCGCCCATCATGCGCGCGGCGTCACGTCCTTACGCACCGATCCCGAAGCCAATCGGGTGTTCCTCGACATCCTCACGCATAAAAACGGGGCCGAGAATATCTTGCGCCTCATGAGTGAGTGCGGCGTTTTCGGCCGCTTCATTCCCGACTTCGCCAAAGTCGTCGCGCAGATGCAGTACGACATGTACCATGTGTACACCACCGACGAGCACACCATCCGGGCCATCGGTATTCTTCACCGCATCGAACAGGGCAAGCTCAAGACCGAGCTGCCCATTTCCTCGGCGGTGATTCATAAGATCGATTCCAAGCGCGCGCTCTATGTCGCGCTTTTGCTGCACGATATCGCCAAGGGCCGCGGGGGCGACCACAGCGATCTGGGCGCCGATATCGCGCTTCAGCTTTGTCCACGCCTTGGACTGACGCCGGCGGAAACCGAAACCGTGAGCTGGCTGGTGAAACATCACCTGCTGATGAGCAACACCGCCTTCAAGCGGGATCTCGACGATCCGGCCACCATCGCGCGCTTTGTGGAAATGGTGCAGTCGCCCGAACGTCTGAAGCTTCTTGTCATTTTGACCTGCGCCGATATCCGCGCGGTCGGGCCCACGGTGTGGAACAATTGGAAAGCCACGCTGCTCAAGGAATTGTTCAACAGGGCCGACGAACAGATGCGCGGCAGTCATGCCGATACGGGCATCGACGCGCGTGTGACAAACGCCAAAGCCGCGCTCGCCGAACGCCTTACAGACTGGCCCGCGAGCACGCGTGATAATCTTCTAGCGCTGGGTTCCGCGGCCTTCTGGCTGGGCGAGGATACCGATACGCACGAGCGCATGGCCCACTTCATGCGCGCGGCCGACGAGGTCGGCGAGAAGATCGCCATCGACTTCACGGTCGACGCAGAACGCGACGCGACCTTGCTCACCATCTATACGCCCGATCATCCGGGGCTTTTTGCGCGCATCGCCGGCGCCCTCGCGCTTGCGGGCGTCTCCGTCGCCGACGCCAAGATCCTGACGCTGTCGAACGGCATGGCGCTCGATACTTTCGCCATCCAGGATTTCGAAGGCCATGCGGTGGCTATCGATCATCGCACCCAGCGCATCAAGAGCCGGATCATCGCCGCCCTTGAAGGCCGCATGCGGCTTAATCAGGAACTGCCGAAGATGAGTTCGCGCCTGCCCTCGCGCGTTCAGGCGCTCGAAGCCCCGCCCCGCGTCATCATCGACAACACCGCCAGCAAGGTGTGCAGCGTCATTGAGGTGAACGGCCACGACCGGCCCGGTTTCCTGTTTGACGTGACCAAGACGCTCACCGACTTGGGGCTGCAAATCTTCTCGGCCCATATTTCCACCTATGGCGAGCGCGTGGTCGACGTCTTCTATGTTAAAGACGTCTTCGGGATGAGAATCGAGAACGAGACAAAAATCCGCCAGATTCGCGAGGCATTGGGAAAAGCGATCGGCGTTGCGGCCGATGCGGTCTCGGTGCAACACCGTCAGCGTCCGCCGGCCTCCGCCGCCGAATAGCGGCCTTTTAGGATATCCATGGCTTCCCCGTCGCTTCTCAAAGGTATCGGCACGGTCGGTTTTTTCACGCTCGGCTCGCGCATCACAGGGTTCGTGCGCGATATGCTTCAAGCCGCCCTGCTTGGCGCCGGGGACGCCGCCGCCGCCTTCATTATCGCCTTTCGCCTTCCGAACCTCTTTCGCAGTCTGTTCGCCGAAGGCGCGTTCTCGGCCGGCTTCGTGCCGCTGTTTACGGCGATGCATGAAAGCGAGGGCCATGACAAAGCCATGGCCTTCGCCCGCGAAGCCGCAGGCGTGCTGGCTCTGGCGCTGGCCGCTTTCAGCGCGCTGATGATTGTGTTCATGCCCGCCGTCGTCTTTGTCATCGCGCCCGGCTTTGCCGACAACAGCGCGCTGATGGACCAGGCGGTCGAGCTGTCGCGCATCGCGTTCCCCTATCTCTTCTTTATTTCGCTCGCCTCGCTCCAGTCGGGCATCTTGAATGCGCTGCATATCTTTGCAGCGCCTGCCGCCGCGCCGATCCTTCTCAATATTACGGTCATCGGATTTCTTCTGGGCGCGACCGTGCTCGACAATCACCGCGCCGAAGCCATGGCGTGGGGCGTCTCGGCCGCGGGCCTCATCCAGTTTCTGTGGCTCGCCTATCATTGCAAGCGCGCGGGCGCCGCGCTCGGCCTTTCCCGTCCGCGTCTATCGCCCGACGTCAAGCTCCTCTTGAAGCGCATGCTGCCCGTCGCTATCGGCGCGGGCGTATATCAGCTCAATATGTTCGCAAGCACCATCATCGCGAGCTTCGTCTCGGTCAGCGCCGTGTCCTGGCTCTATTACGCCGACCGCGTCAATCAGCTTCCTGTCGGCATCGTGGGTGTCGCTGTTGGCATTGTGCTGTTGCCGCTCTTGTCGCGGCAGATCCGGGCCGGGAACGAGGAAGCCGCGCTCGCCAACCAGAACCGGGCCATCGAAGTCAGTCTGCTTCTCACCGTGCCCGCCGCCGTCGGCATCGCCATGCTCGCCGAACCCATCACCTCAACCCTGTTCGAACGCGGCGCCTTCACGCCCACCGATCGCGAGGCCGTGGCCCTGGCGCTTTTCACGTTTGCCTTCGCGCTGCCCGCGTATGTCCTGAACAAAACGCTCACGCCCGGCTTCTTCGGCCGTCACGACACCGCGACTCCCGTCAAGGTCGCCGCCGCCGCCTTCATCGTGAACCTTGCCGCCAGCCTCGCGCTTATCCAGTTCTACGGCCATGTCGGCATCGCGCTTGCCTCGACGTTGTCCGCATGGCTGAACGCCGGCATGCTCTTCGTCATCTTGTACCGGCGCGGCCATATCAAACCCGATGTGCGTCTCAAGAAGCGTATCCCGCGTCTTATGCTCGCGGCGGCCGTCATGGGCGGCGCGGTATGGGCCGCGCTGCGCTTTGCGGAAGGACTCATGGGTCCGGTGTTCGGCCCCCCGCATGAACCTGCAGGTCCCGAGCTGCTCAGGATTT
The DNA here is from genome assembly GCA_947473445.1 of Fidelibacterota bacterium. Classification (GTDB taxonomy): domain Bacteria; phylum Pseudomonadota; class Alphaproteobacteria; order Rhodospirillales; family Rhodospirillaceae; genus SHVO01. Next base: position 8,395 of record CANJEU010000072.1, read on the forward strand.
ATGTGCTCGCGCCCGTCATTACCGCGGGCGGCCTCGTCTTCCTCGCCGGCGTCTTCCTGTTCGGCGCGGCCGACAAAAGCGATCTCAAGCAGTTCAAGCGCGGCGCTTGACCCTTATCCAGCGCCGGGCTACCACCGGCGC
>CANJEU010000073.1 GCA_947473445.1 Fidelibacterota bacterium
CGGCGCGGCGGCCCATGTCGTTGTGAAGGTCACCCAGATCGCCAGCGCTACGGTGAGTACGATGCCGGCGTTCAGGCGGGGTGGGTGGCGGCGGTCGAGTAGGAAATAGGATCCAAGCGCTGCAACACCCATGATCATCGACACGGGAATGTGGTTCAGCGCCGAATACGCCACCAAATGCGGGCGGAACGTATCGACCCATACATATCCGAGCGTAAGGATGAACGGCGCCTCAACACCCAGCACAAAGAAGATCGCGTAAATGACGCCGAAGTAAAGACCTCGCATGGACCCTAGACCCTACGAGCGCCTGAGGTGAATGGGGCGCGAGCACGGGTTGCCATTTGGTCTTTCGCAGGTGCTGACGTCGGCGTAGCGGTAAACCACACCTCTGCTTTGTTTGCGACATAAGCGCGGAAAATCACAAACACGACCAAGCCCGTCGATAGGAGGATGGAGAGGACATCAATCATCGATGTTCCCTGCTTAACGGGGTCCTAGGAACTCTTACTAGCGCTGGCTCGTTGAGACGTCGCACGCCACACCTGTTCTGGCACAAAGGCCACGGGCGGCTTCGCCCCGCCCGTCTGGCCGAGAGTGCTAACGCCCGGGCGAGTGAAACGGAGCTCTACTCTTCGCGCTTTTTTTGCATTGCCCGCCAAAGAGAATATCCATGAAACGCCTCACAACCCTTGCGAGTACGCCGTGCTACAGCAGGCGCGCTGTCCTCATCGGCACGGCTGCGGCTCCCTTCGGCGTTCGTGCCGGGGAAAGCAATCTGCGTGCCGTCATTAAAATGAACGGCGAAACATTCTCTTTTGAGGCTAGTCAGGCTGATGATCTCGGGGCCTTTACCTCCCCGGCAGGGTTTATACAGTCCTGCGGCCGGGCCACCCATCCCCGGATCCCGCTCACAGTTTTCTTCCGGCCCGATGAAGCTACCGACCGCGTCGAAGTTGTATTTGAGCTCGGCCGGCTATGGAGTGGGCGGCCGCAGAACCTTGGGGCTTACGGTGTGGAAATTCTGCGCGGACAAGAGCGCCTCGCCTCTATCGAAGTCCCGCGGCACTTCTGGTTTAGCCGCTGGCGGTGGCAATCTGCCGCGCGACCGGTCACTGCGAAAATCGCCTCCCTGCAACTGGACGGGCTCATTCCGCCCCTTGACCGCTCGGTCGCGGACTTCTCCGCCCGCAAGCTCGACCCTGGAAAGGCCGAGCGATATCAGATCATGGGGCTTGCCGGACTCATGCCGAACATGTCGGCGACCGGGGAGCGGCCTGATATCGGACTGGTGACGGAACATCAGGCGCGCTTCCTATGCACGCAAGCAACCGATGCGCTTGCTACCTTACGCGCGCAGGCCGAGGCCGCGGGCACCATTCCGTGGCACCAGCGCGACGAACGCACGAATGCGCCTGTGGATTTAGACCTCCACGCCGAGATGAGTTGGTACGGTGGCCGCAATGTCGGGAAGCCGCAAATCGCGGTCACTGAAACCGGCATCGGCATCGATTCCGCGCATCAGCCTGCGCTCGCCTACGTCCCATATCTGCTTACGGGCGATCCCTATCACCTCGAAGATCTGCAGTTTGCCGCGAACTTCAATCGTGGCTCCTTGCCACCACCGTATCGTCTGAGCATTCCACAACCCCGCGCCTTTGCGTGGTCGGTTCGTACTCTGGCGCAGGCCGCGACGGTCACGCCAGAACGTGTGCCGCAATGGCTCTTGCCGGCGGCTTACTTCCGAAGGGATCTCGAACGCACGAGAGCTTGGTTCGAGAAGGAATATGTCGATAATCAAGATCCCTTGCGGCGCATCTTCCGTGCGACCGATAACCTTAGCGACGCGCGGGACGAAGGTGATCGTGCCCCAGGGGGCACGTGGGTTTCCCCCTGGCAACATGAGTTCATAGGCGCCGTATTCGGCTGGCTGGTGTTGATGGGCTTTGAAAGCTGGCGGAAAGCTTTTATGTGGCAGCTTGGCGGTACGCTGGCGCGCACATCGGGCCTGAGCGGCTGGTCCCGTTCCTATCCATCGCCTTACAGATTGCTCGTGAAATCCGACAAGTCCGCCTCCACGGCTGTGAGCTGGCACGAAGCCTGGCGCCTGACGAGCGCTCGTGCGAACTGGCAGGAGAGCAACGATTTTGCGGACGGCGATCCAATGTCTGGCATCTTCGCACGAGGAGCGCTTGTATTGGGCGTACGCCTCGGTGTTAAGGAAGCGGAAGAGCCGCTACAGTGGCTGACCGCGCAGTTGCGCCGCAGACAGGCCGTTGTACCCTACAAGTGGCGCCTGACGGCGGCTTGAGGATTCGCGGGCTCGCAAGCGCGGCAAGGCGACAAAGCGTGGCTAGAAATCGGCTGTAAGCAACTCCAGCTCCCGGAGTTTCGCAAGGATAGCGTCCGCGGCATCCACGGCGGTCCCGCGAGTGGTGTCGATCCTTAAGTCCGGCGCTTCCGGCACTTCATACGCAGAACTAATTCCCGTGAAGTTCGCAATCTCGCCGCGGCGTGCTCTTTGATACAGGCCCTTAGGATCACGCTTTTCTGCTTCTGCGAGAGGCACATCGATAAAGATCTCGAGGAACTCTCCAGGCTCGAACAGTGCGCGCGCGAGTTCACGCTCGGCGCGGAATGGCGATATGAATGACACAAGGACGATCAGGCCCGCGTCCGTCATCAGCTTCGCCACTTCTGCAACGCGGCGGATATTCTCCACGCGGTCTGCATCGGTGAAGCCGAGATCGCGGTTGAGGCCGTGGCGTACGTTGTCACCGTCGAGAAGGTAAGTGTGACGCCCGAGGGCGAGAAGCTGCTTCTCCACGGCATTGGCGATCGTCGATTTGCCCGCGCCCGACAAGCCCGTAAACCAAAGTACGCAGGCCTTTTGATTTTTGAGCGCTGACCTTGCGGGTTTATTCACCTCAACCGCTTGCCAATGGACGTTCTGCGAACGGCGCAGGGCAAATTGGATCAGTCCGGCGCCGACCGTGTCGTTGCTCATCCGGTCGATCAGGATGAAGCTTCCGGTTTCTTTATTCTCGCTAAACGCATCGAATGGGATGGGATGGGCGACCTGAATATTGGCGACACCTATCTCATTGAGCGCAAGCGTCTTGGCCGCGCTGTGGTTCAGCGTATTGACGTTCACCTTGTGCTTGATCGCGGTGACTGTGGCTGAAACGGTGCGAGCGCCAATTTTCAGGAGATACGGGCGCCCCGGCAATAGGTCGGCATCGCTCATCCACATCACGGTGGTATTGAACTGGTCGGCCACCATCGGCGGACGATCCGCCGCGGCAATCACATCGCCGCGGCCAATGTCGATCTCGTGCGTCAAGGTCAACGTGACGGACTCTCCGGCGGCGGCATGGGCGAGATCGCCGTCGTAGGTCACGATGCGGGCGACCTGACTTTCGCGACCCGACGGCAGCGCGCGCACGCGATCGCCAGGACGAATCTCGCCACTGGAAACGAATCCGGCGAACCCCCGAAAGTTCTGATCGGGTCGGCTCACCCACTGCACGCAAAGACGAAACGGGGCAGATTGCCCGGAAACCGCTATATCCACCGTTTCCAAATAGGCGAGCAGGGCGGGGCCTTGATACCAGGGCATCCGTTCACTACACGCGGTGACGTTGTCGCCTTTCAAGCTCGACAGCGGGATGGCAACGACCTCAAGCCCAATCTGTGCGGCGAACGCGGTGTAGTCATTGTTGATTTGGTCGAATGTGGCTTGAGAATAATCGACGAGATCCATTTTATTGACCGCGAGAACCACTTTCCGGATTCCCATCAGCGACACGAGATATGTATGCCGCCGTGTCTGTACCAGCACGCCCTTGCGCGCGTCGATCAAGATGACTGCGAGATCGGCGGTGGATGCGCCGGTGATCATATTCCGGGTGTACTGTTCATGCCCCGGCGTGTCGGCGACGATGAACGCGCGTTTTTCGGTCGCGAAATAGCGGTAGGCGACATCGATCGTGATGCCTTGCTCGCGTTCGGCCGCAAGGCCGTCCGTCAAAAGCGCAAGGTCAATGGCGCCGGCCTGTGTGCCGGAGGTTTTGGAATCTCTTTCAAGTGCTGCGAGCTGGTCGTCGAAGATGCCCTTGCAGTCGTAAAGTAGGCGTCCAATGAGCGTCGACTTTCCATCATCCACGCTGCCGCAGGTGATGAAGCGCAAGAGGCTTGAGGGTTTTGCAGGTAGAGTGTCAGCGCGGGCCACTAGAAATAGCCCTCCTGCTTCTTCTTCTCCATCGAGGCGGCGCTGTCATGATCGATGACGCGGCCTTGGCGCTCCGAGGTCCGTGTGCGGAGCATCTCAGCGATAACATCGGGCACAGTCTCGGCATCGCTCTCGACGGCGCCGGTCAGGGGATAGCAGCCCAGGGTACGGAATCTCACTCTTCTGAGCTTTGCCTGCTCACCGGAGGCCAGCGGCATACGCTCGTCATCGACCATGATGAGCGCGCCGTCGCGTTCCACCACGGGCCGCTCCTTGGCGAAGTACAGCGGCACAACGGGAATCTTCTCCTGATCGATGTAGCGCCAGACGTCGAGCTCGGTCCAATTGGAAAGGGGAAAGACGCGCATGCTTTCACCCGGATGCACGCGCGTATTGTAGAGGCGCCACAGCTCTGGACGCTGCCGGCGCGGGTCCCAGCGATGCTGCGCTGTGCGAAAGGAAAAGATCCGTTCTTTCGCGCGGGATTTTTCCTCGTCGCGGCGCGCTCCTCCCAAAGCGGCATCGAAATGCCACTTGTCTAACGCCTGCTTGAGCGCTTGCGTCTTCATCACGTCGGTATGAACGGCAGAGCCATGACTGAAGGGGCCGACGCCGGAAGCAACCCCGTCTGCATTTGTGTGCACAAGAAGCTCGAGCCTGAGTTCACGTACGCGTTCATCGCGAAAAGCGATCATCTCGCGAAACTTCCACGTCGTATCGACGTGGAGCAGAGGGAAGGGAGGTTTGGCAGGAAAGAAGGCTTTCATCGCGAGGTGAAGCATCACCGCGCTATCCTTCCCGATCGAGTAAAGCATCACCGGACGTTCACACTCCGCCGCCACTTCTCGGATAATGTGAATGCTCTCGGCCTCAAGCCGATGAAGATGGGTGGTCTCGGCGCGTGGCAACGTCATGCAGTCGTACTGCCTTATTTTACTCCGAGATGGACAGCGCCATCGAGACGGATCGTGCTTCCGTTCAGCATGATGTTCTCCACAATCGTCTGCACAAGGTGCGCGAATTCCTGCGCCTTGCCGAGCCGCTTGGGGAACAACGTGCTTGCGGTCAAAGCTTCCACGGCCGCAGGCGCAAGGCCGGCAAACAGCGGTGTTTCGATAAGGCCGGGCGCGATTGTCATGACGCGAATACCCGAGTTCGCGAGCTCGCGCGCAGCCGGTAACGTCAATCCGATAATACCGCCTTTGGAGGCGGAATAGGCGGCCTGGCCGATCTGGCCTTCGAACCCTGCGATGGAGGCGGTATTGATGATGACGCCGCGTTCACCCTCGTCCAGGGATTCGGTGTGCGCCATATCCGCCGCGGCCAGCCGCATCATGTTGAAGGTGCCGATCAAGTTCACCTCGATGACCTTGCGGAACAGGGCGAGGTCGTGTGGGCCGTTGCGGCCCAGGATTCTTGCGCCAGGCGCGATACCGGCACAATTCACGACGATCCGCGCCGCCCCGTGACGCGCCTTGGCGTCATTCAAAGCCGCCTCGGCCGAGGCGGCGTCGGTGATATCGCAGGTAAAGGCGGCCCCGCCGATTTCCTTGGCCACGGCCTCGCAATTGGCGGCATTAATGTCGAGAAGCGCGACCTTAGCGCCCAGCGAAGCCAGATGCCGTGCCGTCGCCGCTCCCATTCCTGAGGCGCCACCCGTGACGACTGCTGAAATCCCGGATATTTTCATGGGTATAATTCCTCGCTGTTCGTTTCGTTCAACCACAAATGACCAGCCACAACAAGGCGGTTTGCATCATGGATAGGCGGCGTCTGGGTAATTCTGAGGTGAGGGTCGCTCCGCTCGGGTTCGGTGGCAACGTCTTTGGCTGGACGGTCAATGAAAAGGCCGGTTTCGAATTGCTGGACGCGTTCGTCGCCAGCGGTCTCGATCTCATCGATACCGCCGATGTCTATACTCGATGGGCAACGGGCAAGGGCGGGGAGTCCGAAACCATGATCGGCGCGTGGATGAAAGCGCGCGGCAATCGCGACAAGGTCGTTATTGCCACCAAAGCCGGCATGGAAATGGGCCCGCAGGAAAAGGGCTTGTCGCACCGCTGGATTACGGCTGCTGTCGAAAACTCCCTGCGCCGACTCCAAACCGATTACGTCGATCTTTATCAGGCCCATGTTGACGACACCTCCGTCCCGCAGGACGAAACCGCCCGTGCGTTCGGCGATCTGCTGAAGGCCGGCAAAGTCCGTGTCATCGGTGCCTCGAACTTTTCGGGCGTGCGATTGCTCTCGGCGTTGAAGGCGAGCGATGATCAGGGCCTGGCGCGCTATCAGTCGCTGCAGCCCCATTATAACCTTTATGAGCGTGCGGCGTTCGAAACCGATGCGCAGTCTGTTTGCGTTGCGGAAAGCATTTCGGTCATTCCGTATTTCCCCTTGGCCTCTGGATTTCTGACCGGGAAATACCGTTCTGACGCCGACGTTGGAAAAAGCGCGCGTGGCGGCGGGATGTCGAAATTCATGAATCCGCGCGGCTTTCGGATCTTGGACGCCTTGGATGGGGTTGCGCGCGCAACAGCGGCTACGCCGGCACGCGTGGCCCTGGCCTGGCTGATGCAAAGGCCCGCTGTCGCCGCGCCCATCGCCAGCGCGACCACACGGGCACAGCTTGAAGACCTCGTGAAAGCAACGGAACTCACGCTGCCCGTCGATGCCGTCGATACCCTCGATCAGGCGAGCGCGGCATGACGAAGGGGGGTATCGTCAATATTCGTCCACCGAATTATCGCCAGCGGTTTCAGGAGGCTTTCGCCTGTGTCGGTTGGCGGATCATCGAGGCGCCTGTGCTCGTACCGGAGACTCTCGGCGCAGTGCTGCCCGACCCCGACGCGTACGATGCGATTATCTTTACCAGCCAGGTCGCCGTGGAGCTCTTTAGAAACATACCGGCATGGCACGGGAAGATCGCTTATGCCGTCGGCGCCGCGACGGCGGAAGCGGCCCATGATGCCGGTTTTGCGCGCGCGATCCAGACGGGCATGGATGCGAAGGACTTGGCCAAAGTCTTGGCCGCAGCCAGTTTCCACCTCGCCTTCTATCCTTCCGCCGAAGAGGTCAGCGCCGACCTTTCTCTGGATGATCCGCTGCGGATCCATCGCCTTGCCGTCTATCGCATGACGCCCAGCGCTCGCCTGCCGGAGGCGTTCCTGAACCTCGTGCGTAGCGGACAGCCCGTCATTGTGCCGGTCTTCTCGCGGCGCAGTGCCCGCACGGTGGAGCGGCTGCTGCAGGACGCCGGTGTGACGGGCAAGGACGCCATGCTGATCGCCATAGGCATCAGTGCCGACGTGCTGGGGGTGGAGACAGGCCCTTGGCAGCGCCGGGTGGTTGCTGATAATCCCACTATGGATGCTCTCGTCGCTAAAACCGCGGCGATTGCGACGGAATTCAACGCCGGAGCGCGCCCATGACAAGCTTTGGACCTGCACGATCCTATCCGGCCACGCGCCTGAGACGCGTCCGCGCGGACGATTGGCGCCGGCGGCTGATTCGTGAAAACACCGTCACGGCGAACGATCTTATCCTCCCGTTGTTCATTATCGAGGGCGAGAATGTTACGCAGGCGGTGACGAGCCTCCCCGGCGTCTCGCGTCTTTCCATCGACCGGGCCGTTGAGGTTGCGCGCGAAGCCCACAGTCTTGGGATTCCCGCACTGGCGCTATTCCCGGTCACGGACAAGAAGCTCAAAAATCCGCAAGGAACCGAGGCGCTTAATCCGCAGAATCTTCTGTGCCGGGCAGTGCGCGCGATCAAGGCCGCGGTGCCCGACATCGGCTTGATCTGTGATGTGGCGCTCGATCCCTATACCGATCACGGCCACGATGGGCTTTTCATTGATGGCGACGTCGCAAATGATGCGACCGTAGAGATTCTGATCAAGCAGGCCTTGATCCTGGCGGAAGCGGGCAGCGATGTCGTCGCGCCCTCGGATATGATGGATGGGCGCGTCGGCGCCATTCGCGGGGCGCTCGAGAAGGCGGGTTTCACCAACACCATGATTCTGTCTTATGCGGTGAAGTATGCATCGGCATTCTACGGACCGTTTCGCGATGCGGTAGGCTCGTCGGGGGCGCTCGGCGCCAAGGGCAAGCACACCTATCAGATGGACGCTTCAAATGTGGCCGAGGCGCTGCGGGAAGCGTCGACCGACGTCACCGAAGGCGCCGACCTCATCATGGTGAAGCCGGGGATGCCTTACCTTGATGTGATCGCCGCGGTGAAGCGCGAGGTCAATGTTCCGGTATTCGCCTATCAAGTCAGCGGTGAATACGCGATGATCGAATTC
>CANJEU010000074.1 GCA_947473445.1 Fidelibacterota bacterium
GATGACGCGGACCTTGACCTTGCCGTGAAAGGCGCCATCGCCTCGAAGTATCGCAACGTGGGCCAGACCTGCGTCTGCGCGAACCGCATGTTCATTCAAGACGGTATTTACGACCGCTTCGCCGCAAAGCTGGTGGAAGCGGTGAATAAGATGAAGGTCGCGCCCGGCAATGAAACCGGATCGGAGCTCGGGCCGCTGATCAACGACGAGGCGGTCGCCAAGGTTGAAGCGCATGTGGCCGATGCAAAGGCCAAGGGCGGCACCATTGCGACGGGCGGCAAGCGCCATGCGCTGGGCGGTCTGTTCTACGAGCCGACCGTCATCCTGAACGCGACGACCGAGATGCGCTTTACCCGCGAAGAGACCTTCGGCCCGGTGGCCCCGCTCTATCGCTTTAAGACCGAAGCCGAAGCGGTGGAACTTGCCAACGCCTCGGAGTTCGGTCTCGCGTCGTACTTCTTCACGTCGAACCTCAGCCGCGCCTGGCGCGTGGCCGAAGCGCTTGAAAGCGGGATCGTGGGCGTGAACGAAGGCGTGATCTCGACCGAAGTCGCGCCCTTTGGCGGCGTGAAACAGTCCGGCGTCGGCCGCGAAGGTTCGCGGTACGGGGTGGATGATTATATGGAGATCAAATACGTGCTGTTTGGTGGGCTCGGGAAGTAGGGGAGCCGCTGGCGTCCGTCACCCGCGCCAGCCTATAAACCCGCTCCGTCACACTGGGCGAAGCCCAGTGTCCAGAGCTGCGAAGCTGGCGCTATGCAGCCATCGCTGATTTCTCTGCATGCATGGGAGCTTCAACACCCTGGACCCTGGGCATTCGCCCAGGGTGAGACGCACCGCGTTGAAACGACCCCCTCCTTACCTCCCCCTTTCAGGGGGAGGGGCAAAACTAAACCACGTTCGCGTGTTCGATGACGGCGTGCAGCAGGACGTCGCAGCCCGCAGCGATGTCTTCTTTCTTCGCGTCTTCGATTTCGTTGTGGCTGATGCCGTCCTTGCACGGGACGAAGATCATGGCGGTGGGCGCGACCTTTGAGATGTTCACCGAGTCATGGCCCGCACCGCTGATGATGCGGCGGTTGGAGTAGCCGAGCTTATCGACGGCCGCCTGTACGGAACTCACAAGCTCGGGCGCGAATTTCACAGGGGGATTGTTCCAGATTTCCTTGATCTCGAGCACGAGCCCGAGTTCCTTGGCAATCTTCTCGGACACCTCACGCATTTCCGCGCCCATTTCGGCGAGCACGTCGCCGTCGGGGTTGCGCAAGTCGACCGTGAACTTCACGCGGCCGGGAATGACGTTGATGGAATTGGGGAAACCTTCGATGACGCCGATGGTGGCGCAGGCATTGGGCGGACGCGCATTGGCGATACGGTAAGCTTCGGTGATCATGCGCGCGGCGCCCTGCAGCGCATCCTTGCGGACTTTCATCGGCGTCGGGCCGGCATGGGCTTCCTGGCCCGTGACGTAGAATTCGTACCAGCGAATGCCCTGCACGCCTTCGACGACACCGATGACCTTGTTCTCGGCTTCGAGGATGGGCCCTTGTTCGATATGCGTTTCGAAGAAGGCCGCGATCTCGCGTCCGCCGACGGCCTGATCGCCGGCATAGCCGATGCGCTTAAGCTCACCGCCGATGGTCTTGCCGTCGCTGTCGGCGCGCGATAGGCCGTAGTCGAGGTCGAACACGCCGGCGAAGACACCCGAGGCCACCATGGACGGCTGGAAACGGCTGCCTTCTTCATTGGTCCACACCACAACTTCGAGCGGACGAACCGTCTCGACATTGAAGTCGTTGAGCGTGCGCAGCACTTCAAGGCCGGCGAGCACGCCGTAGTTGCCGTCGAACTTTCCGCCCGTCGGCTGCGTGTCGATGTGACTGCCCATCATGACGGGTGCGAGCGCATTGTCCTTGCCCGCGCGGCGGGCGAAGATATTGCCCATCTTGTCGACGGTCACAGTACAGCCGGCGTCCGTGGCCCAGCGGCTGAACAGATCGCGCCCCTGGCGATCAAGGTCGGTGAGCGCGAGGCGGCACACGCCGCCCTTCTCCGTCGCGCCGATCTGGGCGAGTTCCATCAAGCTGTCCCACAGGCGGTCGCTGTCGATGCGCAGGTTCGTGCTCATAAGTCGTCCTCTTGCAGAAAAGAACGGCCCCTACCATGCGTCTCGACGGTAAGGGCCGCGGTGTCTTTTGACGTACGCCGTTACGGCGAAATGCTAGCGGCGGGCGCCCGCGCGATCCTTGGCCGCTTCAGCGGTCTTGGTCGCCCCGTCGGCTTGCGCCACCGGACGGTCGGGATGAACGATATGCACTTGCGTGAGCGTCACATCGAGCGCCGAGGATAAAGCGGTGTTCTCGCCGGTCTTGGGATCGGGACGACCGTCGGCGGCCTTGCGCAAAGCGCGGTAGACTGACGGCAAGGAAACCTGGCCGTACGCCTGGTGGTGGGTGGACGAGGAGCGCAACGTCTGACGGTACCAATTCTCAAGATCGACATAGCCGCCGATGAGGCCGGTGCCGCCGGTCGAGATCAACTTCACCTGCATGCGCAGGTCGCGCATCTCGCGGTCGGTGGGAATGCCGAAGGTCGCCCACGGGAAGGTGACGTCCGCCGGCGCGGTCGTGAGCACGCCGTCGACGATCTTGCCCTTGAGCTTGGTGACGTAGCGGGCGCCCCACTTCACGTCGATCACCTGGGTGCCGCCGGCGAGCATGCCGTTGCCGTCGGCCTTTTTCATGAGACCGTCGAGGCCGCGGTAGGTGGTGACAGTAACGTCGTCGTCATTGAGCATGCTGTCGACGTCGGTGAGTTCGAACAGCCAGCGGTTATAGCGATCGGTGATGAGGGTGTTGTTATCGAAGAAATAAGCGTCGCCATCGGGGGCGCGGTAACCACGCACACAGCCGAGGACCCGGAAGAGCTGGTTGTCGATGCCCTTCTGGCCGTCGGGCGAGACGAAGTCGTTCTCGTCGGCCTTACCGTCGAGATCCAGGCCCTTGGCGATCTTGCTCTGGGACAGATGGAAAGGATACGGCTCTTCCGTCAGGCTGGGGAAATAGCCTTCGGCTTCGCGTTTGATCTGCGTGTCGATGAGGGGACGCTTCTTGCCGTCTTCGGGGAAGAGCGCCTTGAAATGTTCCCGCGGGCCATCGTTCACGCCATTGGGGCATTCGGCCTTTCCATCGGCGGTCTGATGCACGGCCCAGTACATGCCCGTGACAACATAGCCGATGGTGCGGCCCGCAGGCGCGGTGTCATCAGCCATCACGGCGGGCGCGGCCATCAGGCCGGCCATGGCCACGGACGCCAGGAGATGCTTGTTCATCGTCATTGCCAATTCCTTCGTAAAACTCAGCCAGCGCCGTTGTAGAAATCGTCGCGCAGCCAGAACGCTTTGAATCCGTTACGCAAGCCACGGAACTCGCCGAAACCGTCGGCATTGATATCGCCCGGCCGCTTATCGCCAGCGTAAGTATACACAGGGCGCTGGAGATAGGCCCAGACCTTCAGGGCGCCGGCGGCATTGGGCGCGGCGTAACGGCCCGTCTTGGGGTCGATCCACACGACGGTCCACGATTGGCTCAAGCTTTGCGCATCCTTGCCGGCGAGGACATAGGGGAAGGTCTGGAGGCAACGCTCCGGATCGCCCGCGCCGCACATGCCAAAGCGATAGACTTGGGTTTCCGTCGGATGATCGCAATTCAACTGGTCGACCGAATCATCAGCGCAGGCATATCTGTAAATCGTCTTCCCAGTCGCATCGGCCAGCACCTCGCCCGAGCTTGAGACCTGCATTGTGAAATCCTTGGGCGGCGGGGGCGCGAGCTGCGTGTAAACATTGTGCCAGCCCGGAACGTCGCTGCCTTCCTGACTGCGCGGCTCGCGGTCGAGCACGTTGACGTAGAGCGGGCGTCCGCGGAAGGCCCATTGGTTCACGCCGGGCGAGCGCTCGACGATCGTCCAGCCTTCGGTAACTTGACCGACGCTGGGCGCCAGGATCGGCTTCCAGGTTTGCGTGCACTCGCCGACACATTTGGTTTTTTGCGACGCATCGCCGTCGAACATGTAAACCGACTGCTGACTGGTGGTGACGAGCAAGCGTCCCTTCGTCGTCGTCGCCACGTCAAAGCCCGGCGGCACATCCGAGGGCGGCTTTACAGCCTCGCGATAGGACGGCGAATCGCCGCGCGCTTTCTTCGGCGCGGCCGCGACTTCGCCCGGGACTTTGTCGAGCACGGAGGTGTAGAGCGCGAAGCCGTCATAGGCCCACTGTTTGGTACCGTCTTTGCGCGCGAGCACGGTCCACTTGTCGACCGTCTGGGCGTTGGCATCGGCGTAGACGGGCTTCCACACGTCGGTGCAGGCCGGGCGCGTGTCGAGTTCGGGCAGCACGAGGCCCGGCGGATAGGGGCTCATGAGCCCGGCGGTTTCGGTGGTCTTGACGTCATAGCAGGCGGGCTCGTTCTTGCGCTCGCCGGCCGAGCCGTTGCGCAGCGCCTTGAGCTGCCACTTATAAAGCGTCATCCCATTGCGGTCGGCGAACACCGGACCTTCGATCTCGGAGGCGAGCACTTGGAAGCCCGGGGGCATGGGCACAATTTTCGCCCGCTCGACGCCGATCAGACCACGGCCGCCATCGCGTGGCGCCTTTGCCTTGTCCTGGGCGCCGGCGGCGCCGGCAAAGACGGCGGCGGTGATTGCAACAGTCGCCAAGATCAGAGATTTACGCATCGTGTTCCTTTTTCGCTCCGCGCAGCGACCTATCTTACCAGACCCGCCGCCTGGCGCGAACGGCGCAAGCCCCTCGCCGCACGGTCCCGAATTTCGGTTCGTTTTCAAGGACTAACGGGATCGCTGTCTTTACCACCACCGGCGGCCCCCGCTCCGTAGGCTATGTACTTAATGTAAGCGCCTGATGTCGCCGGCACACGGCCATCGACATGAAAAGCTTGTGGCTTCAGGCGCGGCCCGGCAATTGAAATTATTAGCGGTCTTGGCGTGAGAAAAATTACATCGGCCCTCATTTACGCTTACAAATAGGGCCTGTTTGAAAGGCCCCCTTTTGCGGCTCACGCGCCTGCAACTTGGCAAGGTGCCCGTTTAGGGGCATGGTCGCCGCATGCGAAAACGTCTGCCCCCTTTAAACCCGCTCCGAGCCTTCGAGGCCACCGCGCGCCACCTTTCGGTCTCGCGCGCCGCGAAAGAATTGAATGTTACACCCGGGGCGGTCAGCCATCAGGTGCGTGCGCTGGAAGAAGCGCTGCGCGTGAAGCTGTTCCGGCGCACCGCGGGCCACCTGCAGCTTTCGTCCTACGGTTCGGCTTATCACCCCGCAATTGCCGCCGCGTTCGATTCCATCGCCGAGGCCTCGGCCCTGCTGACGCGTCAGAAGACGGAAGGGGACCTGGTCGTGAGCTGCGTGCAGGCGCTGGCCTCGTTCTGGCTGATCCCGCGGCTCGGCACGTTTTCAGAACGCTACCCCGACATTCGTTTGAAACTGGTGGCCGCCGAAGAGGCCGACCCCACGGAGGTCGATGTCGCCATCCGTTATGGCGTGGGACCTTGGCCCGGCTTCCACGCGCAACTGTGGTCGCACGTGGAACTGTTCCCCGTATGCAGCCCGACGCTGATGAACCAGAAGCCGCTGCGCAGCGTCAGCGATCTCGCGGCGCATACGCTGCTTCACGGCGACGAAGAAGGGTCGGAATGGCAGATGTGGCTGTCCGCCGCCCGCGCGCCAACCATGGTCGGCGCGCGTTATCTGAAATTATCGAATTGGCACTTGGCCCTGGAAGCGGCCGTGCACGGGCACGGCATTACGCTGGGCGATAATATCACCGCGTCGAGCCTGCTCGACGAGGGCAAGCTGATCATGCCCTTTGGCATTACGGTTCCGGCGTCGGGCGCGTTTTATATCGTCTGCCGGAATGAGCTTCGCAATGCGGCGACGTTGCGCGCGTTCACCGACTGGCTGAATAGTGAATTGGTTCCCGAGAAGCGGATTACACCGCCGCCGAAGAAGACCCGCGCGAAGAAGAGCGCGGAGTAATCCCGGTGTCATCCTGGGCACAGCCCAGGATCCAGAGTGTGGCGCGCAATCCATGCAGAGACATCGGCGATACCCGCATAGCGCCAGCTTCGCAGTCCTGGACCCTGGGCTTCGCCCAGGGTGACGCATGGGGGTTCCTGGACATGGAACGCATCCCTCACCTATCGCGGAGTACAAAAAAAAACGCCCGGCGCTTTGCAGCGTCGGGCGTTTGTTTTGGCGCGAAAGACGTTAGGCGAGGATTTCGCTGATCGGGTTCGCGTTGTTGTTGGACTTGGTGCCGAACGACGGCACGTCGCAGCCCATGAGCTTGAGGCCGGTGTAGCCGAGACGGCAGACCGAGGTGGCGTTGCCCGCGATGTGGAGCCCGGTTTTCACCTTGCCGCCGGCGCGGCCGGCCGTCATCAGGGTCATGCCGTCGAGCGAGTGGACGCGCGCGAAACCAACATCGGAGTCAGCCATGATGAACACGTTGTCGAGCAGCGTGCCGTCGCCTTCCTTCACTTTGGTGAAGGCTTCGACGTAGTAGGCCCAGGCTTCGAACGAACGGCGCGAGAACGACGACGCGTTGACTTGATACCCAAGCTTCTCGTCGATGCGCTCTTCGTGCGTGCAGGTGTGGTGCGGCTTCTCGTAGCCGGGCTTGGTGAACGACGAAGCGGACTGCGAGTAGGACATATTGAACACGCGGGTCTGATCGCAGGCGACCGCCATGACCATCAGATCGGTCATCGCCTTGTGACGCGTGGCAACCAGCGACACTTCGCCGCCCGGGCTCGGTTCTTTATCGACCGTCTTGGGCGCGACGCACGAGGCAATCGGTTCGGGTTTGGTGAGCTGCTGTTCGAACTGACGCTCGAGGTGCCGCAGGCCGGTGAAGTATTGATCGAGGCGAGCCTTGTCCTCGGCGCCGACCTTGGTGTTCAGCTTGTTCACTTCGTCCATGACGCCGGTGAGCACGCTTTTGCGCACCATCAGCTTCGGATTGGGCGAGAACGACGGCGCGTTCGGATCCTGGAACTCGGGGCCGAACACACGGGTATAGAACGCGATGGGCGAAAACTCGGGGACCGTCTCGGTGGTCTGATTCTCGTAGCTCTTGGTATCGCGCACATCGCCCGTGGCCGTCGCGGTCAGGCTTTTGAAGCGCGTGGTGCGGCCAATCTGGTTGGAGACCGTGATGTCGAGCGTTTCGGCCGGAAGGTCGCCGCCGCTTTTCGGCGCGGTGCCCGAACGGCTGATGATCCAGCCCGACGAGTGGCAGAGCAACGGGCAGTCATCGCGGAACGCGGTGAAGTTGGTGAGCAGGTTCATATGCTGCTGAACCGGCTTGAACGGCAGCGCCTCTTCCTTGAGGTCGTAATTCGCGCCGACTTTGTTGGGCACGAAAATCTGCTGCTGCATGCCAAGGCCCCAGAACCAGGTGCCGAAGCGCACGGGCATCGGCTTGCCGTCCGCCAGCGCCGTTCCGTTGCCGTTCAGGAACACGTTGAGCAGGGGCACGCCAACCGTGACCGCGCTGCCGCCGAGCATGCCGCGTAAAACCCGGCGTCTGTCAAAACCTTGCATGGAGCTCTCCCTTCAAATTCTTTTGCGCGACAAGGTATTCTAGCCCCTATCCGCGCGGCGGCATTTTAGCGCATTTGCGCCAATCCAAGAAGCCTATTGCGCGCCGGCGGGCCTAAAAACGCCTCGTTACACCGCTCTTACATTAGGCCTTCTGTGCGGACCAGGTGATGGGCGCGATTCGGGGCAGAATCCAGATCCAGGCGACGAAGCCGAAGGCGAAGACCGCGGCGGCCACGGTAAAAGCCGAGGTATAGCCGCCGGTCTGATCGATCAGCACTCCCGTGAGCGGCAGGGCGATGAATCCGGCTGTATTTCCAATGGCGTTCTGAACCCCCACCCAACGGCCCGTGGCCTGGGGACCGGCGATGATCTGGGCGACCGCGTAGTAGCCGGGCGAAGCGATCCCGAGCAGCACGTTAAAGATGAACAGGGCAATCGTCAGCCCGAACATGTCGAGGTAGGCCATGCCGAACATGCAGCCGATACCGCCGATGTGCAGCGCGGCCATGGCGCCCTTATAAATGGTGTCGGCGCTGCGGCCGGACCTGATCCAGCGGTCGGTGGCCCAGCCCATGCCCAGCGCACAGGCGGCGTTGAGCGCATATGCGCCAAAGCCCATCAGCGCCATGTCCTGGATCGAGATCCCGCGGCTGCTGACCAGATAGGTCGGCAGCCAGAACAGGACGAAGTAGAAGCCGTAGTTGGCCGAGAAGAGGCCAAGGGCCGCGCCCCACAGGCCGCGCTGGCGCAGGATCTGGCGGAACGACGGGGCGAAACCTTCTTCCGCCGTGGTTTCACGCGTCGCGATCACCACCCCGCGCCATGGCAACAGCCAGAGCAGCGACAAGATTCCAAAGACGTAGAAAATCGGCCGCCAGCCAAA
>CANJEU010000075.1 GCA_947473445.1 Fidelibacterota bacterium
ATCAAAGGGGCCGTGGGCAGGGGCCTTCGGACGAAAAAAGATGCCCTCCCAGGGGTTTCACGCGAGGGTCACGGAACCGTGATGACCGGGCGCTCGCCCTATGCCATCGTTCCACATCGACCAAACCGCAGGGGAGGGCGCTCATGGCCGGTTCTCATGGAAAATTCGTGTGGCACGAGTTAATGACCACCGATGTGAAGGCCGCCGGCGCATTCTACGGCAAGGTCTTCGGATGGTCCGTGGAAGGCGAGGGCTACGCCCATATCAATACGGGTGGCCAATCCATCGGCGGCATCATGGAACTGTCGAAGCACCTATGCGACATCGGCGTTCGCCCGCACTGGGGCGGCTATATCGCAGTCGATGATGTCGACGCCTACGCGGCCAAGATCGAAACGGCCGGCGGCAAAGTTCATAAAGCGCCGGACGATATTCCAGACACCGGCCGCTTCGCCGTGGTGGCCGACCCGGCGGGCGCGCATTTCATGATCTTCAAGGGCGAAACCCCAGATGCCCGGGTGCGCCCGCCCATGGGAACGCCGGGCTTCTTCGACTGGAACGAACAGTATGGCGGCGACCCTGGCGCCTCGATGAAATGGTACGCCGATCTCTTCGGCTGGACCGCGGCCGACGCCCTCGATATGGGCCCCGTCATGGGCACCTATCAGATTTTCTACATTGCCGGCGTCCCGTCGGGCGGGTTGATGAAAAAAGTGCCCGATATGCCGATGCCCATGTGGCTCTACTATGTCGCGGTCGATGATATCGACGCGGCGCAGAAGCGCGTCACCGACAATGCCGGCGTCAGCATTTTCGGTCCGACTGAAGTTCCAGGCGGCATGTGGATCGTCCACGCGCTCGACCCACAGCAGGCTCTGTTCGCGATGGTCGGCCCCAAAAAGAAGTAGCGAGGGCGTCCCGCTACGGCGTCCACTTGAAATGGACGATGCGGTGGCCGTAACGCGGGTGCCGCCCGGTGTCGCCGCGCACAAGTCCCTCGCGCTCGTAAAACTTCGGCGCGCGGCTTTCAATCGCGGTGTGCAACCCAAATCCCCTCGGCATTTCGCGTTTGGCAAAATCGAGCAGCCGTCTTCCGATGCGGTGGCCCTGAAACGCTGGGGCGACGTAAAGCTGTTTTACCTCGGCGTCTTCATAGGTGATGAAGCCGACCACGAGGCCTTCGTCCTCGGCAACAAATGCATAACAGCCGGCGGACCGCTGCAGCGCCCAGCGTTCGCGCAAATGCTCAAGCGTTGAGGGCACGCCTACACCTGTCGACTCATGCCCGTCGCGCCAGATCACCGTGACGGCGTCGAAGTCGGACTCGCGATAGGGCCTGATCGAAACGACCATGCGCGCTGGTTAATACGCGCGCTCGATGCTGAAATCGATGATGTCGAGCAGCGCGGTCTTAGTTGGGCTTTCCGGGAAGATGCCAAGGGCGTCCCGCGCCACCGCGCCGTAATGGCGTGCGCGGTTGACGGTGTCGGCCAGGCTCGAATGGCTTTTCATCAATTCCATGGCGCGGGCAAGGTCGCCCTCTTTCTGGTCCAGCGTCTCAAGCGTGCGTTTCCAGAACGCGCGTTCGCCGTCATCGCCCCGGCGGAACGCCAGGATCACCGGCAGCGTGATTTTTCCTTCGCGGAAATCATCGCCCACGGTTTTGCCAAGCTCGGCCTGGCGCGCCGAATAATCGAGCACATCGTCGATCAGCTGGAACGCGATGCCGAGGTTGAGGCCATAAACGCGCAAGGCTTCTTCCTCGACGTCGGGCCGGTCGGCCACCACGGCGCCGATGCGCGCGGCGGCGGCGAACAGCTCGGCGGTCTTGGCTTGAATCACTTCGAGATACTGGGCTTCGCTGGTCTCGGTGTCGTTGGAGGTCAGAAGCTGAAGCACTTCCCCTTCGGCGATCACGGCCGAGGCGCGGCTCAAAATTTGAAGCACCTTGAGCGAACCGTCTTCCACCATCAGCTCGAACGCGCGGCTGAACAGGAAATCGCCCACCAGAACGCTCGACTGGTTGCCCCAGATGGCATTGGCGCTGGACTGGCCGCGGCGCAGCTCGCTCTCGTCGACCACGTCGTCATGCAGCAAGGTGGCGGTGTGAATGAATTCGACACAGGTGGCCAGCCGGATGTGGCGCTCGCCGGTGTAGCCGCACAGTTTGGTCGCCGCCAACGTCAGCAGCGGACGCAAGCGTTTGCCGCCGGCCGCGACGATGTGGCCCGCGAGCTGCGGAATCAGCGCCACCGGACTATGCATGCGCGCGACGATCGTGCGGTTCACTGCCCGCAGATCCTCTTCCACAAGCGCGACCAGCGCGTCGAGTGCTTTTACTTTTGCCCTGCGGCTGGCTTCAAGATTAACGACTGTCGCCACGTGTCATTCCCATACCTAACGCGGGCCTCCGCCTGATGGCGTCCGGCCGCACCCCAATGTCCCCGGGCGTATTCTACTGGGGAGTGTTGCGCTCCTGCCATACATATATTCTCATCTCCCGTCGGTAGAAGAACGCTCGTAACGCCGCCGGTTGCGATAAAATCAGCGGAACTTTCCGCGGCTTCGGGTTACGATCCGTACCTCGCGCGGGGCCGATCAGTCACGGTCCTGGTGTGGATATCGCAGGAATGAAATTTGGGGGGACCGTGGCGGCAAAGCGCGCATCGGCGAATAGCGCCAAGAAAAAATCTGTGGCAAAAAAGTCGCGCGCTAAGCCCGTCGCCGCCGCGAAGGATCCGCTTTTCGAAGCTCTGGATTCCAGCCCCATCGGCGCGACGATCTCGCGCGTCTCCGACGGGGCCGTCTTATACGCGAACACGGCGGTCGAGGCGTTCTTCAAGATTCCGCGCGGGCGCAGCTTGCGCGGTCTCAGCACCGCGGACTTCTTCACCAATCCGGCCGATCGCGATCAACTCGTCGCCCTGGTGCGCGAAAAGGGCGGGGTGACGCGCTACGCGCTGCCGATGAGGATGTCCGATGGAAAGCCGCGCAATTCGCTCATCACGAACCGCCTGATCAAATATCGCCAAGAACCTGCGATCCTGACGTGGATCGAGGATCAGTCCGAGGCGCAGCGGAAGGAAGATTCCGTCGAATTCACCGCCCGCCAGGTCGAGTTGGTCAATTCCATCGCCGCGATCTCCAACCGCGCGGTGAATTTCTACGACGCCCTGCGCCAGGGCGCGGCCGAAATCGGCGCGTTCCTCGGATGGCCGATCCGCCTCGTCTATCGGTTGAGCGAAGGCGAGGCCGAGCGGCTCGAAATCGCGACGTTCGGCTTGGGGAAGGGGCTGTTCGCCGACCAGTCGGTGAAATCGGCGATCCTCGGCCGCTCGTTCGGCCGCGGCGAAGACATTCCCGGCCGCGTGCTCGAAACCGGTGCGTCGGTTTGGATCGAGGACGTCAGTGCCGATCCGTCGCTGGCGCGTTTCGCGGGCGTGCAGAACATCATCTCATCCGCGCTCGCCATCCCCATCAAGGCCGGCGACAAAGTTGTCGCGGTCCTCGAGTTCTTGAAACAGATTCCCGCGGCGGCCGACGATCTCCTCAAGCTCACCTTCGAACGCGTCGGCTCGGAACTCGGCCGTGTCTACACGCGCGACCAGATTACCGTTGCCCTGCAACAGGCCCGCACCGAGGCCGAAGCGTCCACGCGCATCAAGGCGGGCTTCCTCTCCGCCATGAGCGCCGAGGTGCGTATGCCCCTCCACGACGTCGTGGGCATGGTCGAGCAGGTTCTCAAAACCAATCTTGATGCCGATCAGCGCGCGGCCTTGCTCACGGCGCAGGCGTCCGGTCACGCCTTCGTCCGCGTGATCGACGATATGCTCGACTATGTCCGCATCGATTCCGGAAAACTTGAGATAGAGATCTGCGACTTTTCCATTGCCGACATGATCGCGGGCGTAGCGTCGTCTTTCCAATCTGCCGCGACCGGCAAGGGGCTGCGGTTAAGGGCTGATGTGGATGCGCGTATTCCCGCCCGCGTGCGCGGCGACGGCGTGCGTGTCGCTCAGATTCTTTCGAACCTCGTCAGCAACGCCATAAAATTCTCGCGCGAAGGCGAAATCGAAATCGCCGCGCAGCTCATGGAAGGTGACCGAGGGGAAGTTCGTTTTTCCGTCAAGGATCAGGGGATCGGAATCTCACCCCAGGCCCGCCGCGGCCTGTTTCAGGAATTCTCGCGCGGGGCCACGGCCGATTCCACCGCTCCGGACGGCATGGGGCTGGGCCTTGCCTTATCTCAACGTCTGATCGCCATGATGGGCGGAGAAATCGGCGTTGAAAGCGTGCTCGGCGAAGGCTCGGTATTCCACTTCACATTGCCCTTTGCCCCGGCGTCCGGGGCCCAATGATCCGCGCGCTCGCTCTCCTCGCCGCCGGCCTAATGCAATCCGCCCCCGCAGGGGCGTGGGGTGATGTGGGGCACCGCCGCGTCTGCGCCATCACCTGGGACCATCTGACCGAAAGCACACGCGCGAAGGTCCTCGATCTGCTCGATTTCAAAACCCGCGAGGAGTTCGAGGATTCCTGCAACTGGGCCGATGCGCACCGTGAGTCTCACCGCGAGACCGGCCCATGGCACTACGTCAGCGTTCCTAAGGGCGCGACGGAAGTGATCATGGAGCGCGACTGCCCCCAAGACACCAGCTGCGCCGTGCGCGAAATCGAACGCCAGTTCGATATCCTGAAAGCCCCCGGCGCCAAAGCCGACCGCGCCATGGCGCTCAAATTCCTCGCGCACTTCGTCGGCGATCTGCATCAGCCTCTGCACACCGGTTTCCCCGATGACCGCCGCGGATCGCTGCTCAAGGTCAAACTATTCGGCGAAGAATGGTCGATGCACGGCGTTTGGGACTATGCGCTGGTCGATGCCGCGCCCATGGGGACGGACGTCGTTGCCGCCCCGGCGCGCGCCATGATCCCCATCGACCCCGACTTCATCGGCATCGACGCGCCGCCGCTCGTCTGGGCGAACGAGAGCCTCACATTGTTGCGCCATCCCGCCACCGCCTACGTCGGCAACCCCGGCAACATCGAACTCGACGAAATCTACATCCAGCAGAACCGCCCGGTGGTCGTCGAACAGATGACCCGCGCGGGCCTGCGCCTCGCGCGCTGGCTCGAACGCGCCTTCGCGGGCTAAGGTGCCTTCATGATTGAACTCCTGCGCAGCGAAAACCCGGTGCTTATCTCCGCGGTCATGGCCGCGCTGGCCGAGGACGGCATCGATGCCGTCGAGTTCGACGGCATCGCCGATATCTTCGGCGCCAGCTTCCCGCGCCGCCTTATGGTCCTCGAAGAAGACCTCACCCGCGCCCGCCGCATCGCGCTCGACATCTGCCCGGAATTTCTGGAGCCGCTGAAAGACTAGGCGTCCAATCTCCGGCGCAGCGAAATTATCTCCGATAGATTTCGCGAACTCACTCTCACCCCGAACGCCACTGCTGCGCGCGAAAATTTATCGGAGATAATTTCGCGTATTGGACGCTCCGCTTCTTATCGCTTTGCTGACCGTGATCGGGCACGCGCTTTTGGTTGCGCGCGGGGCGCCCGTGGCGGCGTTGCGTTACGAGTAGGCAGGTCGAGTTCCGCCCACACCGGCGCATGGTCGCTTGCGGCTTCCTTGCCGCGCACCCAGCGGTCAACGCCCGCGGCGCGCAGGGTGGGCGCAAGACCGGGGCTCAGCAGCACGGCGTCGATGCGAAGGCCCGCATCGCGCGGCCAGCGGTTGCGCATATAGTCCCAGAAGGAATACATCGGCTCTTTCGGATGCAAAGCTCGCACGCTGTCGGTCCAGCCCTGTTTGAGAAGCTTCCTGAACGCGGCCCGGCTTTCGGGCTGCAGCAGAGCGTCATCGCCCCATGACTTTGACGGATAGATATCCAGGTCCGTCGGCACCACGTTGAAATCGCCCGCGAGGATGACGGGCACCTTCGCCTTCTTCAGCGCGCGGGCGTGGGCAATCAGGCGGTCGAACCAAGCGAGCTTATAGGCGAACTTGGGGCCCGGCTGCGGATTGCCGTTGGGCAGATAGATCGAAGCCACCAGCACCCCGCCGATCGCGGCCTCGATGTAGCGGCTCTGCACATCGCTTTCATCGCCCGGTAACGCGCGCCGCGTCACCACAGGGGTTGATCCCCGCGCCAGGATCGCAACGCCGTTATAGGTCTTCTGCCCGCACCACACCGCGCCGTATCCGGCTTTCTCCAGCGCGGCGGCGGGGAAGGCGGCGTCTTCGGCCTTCAGCTCCTGCAGGCACACCACATCGGGTTTGGTCTTGCGCAGCCACGCCAGCAGGTTGGGCAACCGGCGCACCACATTATTGATATTGAACGTTGCAACTTTCATCGGCCCTCTTCTGGCGCGGCTGTCGCGAAGAATGCTAGCGTTACCGGCACGCAACGACGGGGAGGGGCGCATGCCGGCGTATCTCGTGGCCACCGTGGCCGTTCATGATCAAGACACCTACCGCAAGTACGCCGCGCTGACGCCCGCGCTCATCGCGCGGCACGGCGGAAAGTTTCTCACGCGGGGCAATCCCGTGCTCACGCTCGAGGGCCTTCCCTTCAAGGACAGCATGGTGATTCTCGAGTTCCCGACACAAGCCCATTGCGAAGCTTTCTTCAAGGATCCCGACTATGAAGCCGCGGCGGTTTTCCGCCGCGCGGCCTCGGTCGCACAAATTATTGTTCAAGAAGGCAACGCCGATACGGCCGCTCCGGCTCCGCGCCTTTAACGCGACGTGTAGGCGGCGCGGAGATACAACCGTTCACTGCGTAAGCGGCGTCAGTGCCTCATCATAACGGTGCGCACTGCACTGCAACTTTTTGCACGGGTCTGGCGTTAAGCTCCCGTAACATTATCCAGGTGTTCTGTGCTGTATCGCTGCTTTCTAGTCTACGGGAAAAACCGGCGCGTCACCTTGCCGCCGATCGACGCCGCCAGCGCGGAAGATGCGGCAGTGCTGGCAACGAAGTTCATGCGCAGCGAAGCCTCTATCGAAATATGGCAAGGCGCTGATCTCGTGCTCATGCGCAAACGCGCCGCTCTACAGCGCAAAAAGTGCCTTGAGCTGCTCGTCAGCTGACCGCCCTTAGAGCGGTCTGACGCAGCGGTTGAGTGTAAACCGCCTGACAAAATCGCCATCGGAACTAACGCAAGTCTGTGCTGTTGTTTCCGTATCGATTTGAACGTCAGAGGCCCCATGCCCAAAAGCAAAACGCCCAAAAATAAAGTTTTCGCCATGAGTGAGGACGAAGTGCTGGCCGCGCTTACGTCGGACCCTGCGAAAGTAACCGAGGTGGTCGTGCCCCCAGCCCAACCCGCGCCGTCGCCGGTGCCTGCTAGGCCGCAAGATGAAACCATTGTCAGGCGGCCGCGGGCATCTTGATCGTTCGGCAGCGCCAATTATCTCGAGAGTATCTCGGTCATCCCCCCGATCGCCGAGCTGGCTGTCCCCCCTAACAGCCCGAGCGGCCCCACCCATTCCCCCCGGGGCCGCTTGCGCTGGGGATGCTCTCTCAGCCCCTAAGCCACCTGTTTTCTAGCGGCAGCGAATAGCGCGCGTCTCGTTGCGCGCGTCATTGGTGATCCGCGCGGCGTTTTCATAGCCGTTCGGGCAGGTGGCATAAGCTTGCGCATCGCAATCGGCGTCGGTACCGGCCTTACAGTCGAAGGTGAAGGTGCCGGGCATGGCGATTTCGTTTTTGTAGGTCGTGCACCCTCCGGAGGCGATGACGGCGACCGCAAGCGGGGCGGCAATAATAAGACGGGCGAATTTAAGCATGCGTTTCTCCTGGTTTTGGAGATTAACGCCGCACCCCGGCCGGAGGTTTCCATCTCCAGGCATTTAGACGCGCGAATGCAAGCGAGCGATTTACACTGGCGGTTGAAAAATCTATACCGGTCGGTATAGGTGATGGCGGGCCACGTGTTCGGTACGTGTGGTGGTTTCGCCCGGAAATCGATTCGGTCCTGTATGCGACGGGAATCACAGAGAAATTTGATACCCGTCAAATCCGGTCCTCCGCGGGGGGTTATAGAGTGGGTTCCAGAAGTCATAAGTTATTAGGAAGCCCCGTCCACTATGACGGCGCCTTCCATAGCTACGGTACCGTACGTGAGCGAGACAGACGACATTCAGCCGGGACGCCGGGGCGTTACGCGCCAGAAAATCCTCGAGGCGGCCTACGCCCTCTTCACGGCGCACGGGGTGAATCTGGTGGGCGTGGATACCATCAGCGCCCACGCGAACGTCGCCAAGATGACGCTCTACCATCACTTCGGCGCCAAAGAGAATCTCGTCTTGGCTTATCTTGATCTGCGCGCCAAGCGCTGGACGGTGGGATGGTTGAAGGCCGGCGTCGCCGCGCGCGCGCACGATCCGCGCGCACGGTTGCTCGCGGTGTTCGATCTGCTCCACGACTGGTTCGAAGCCGACGGCTTCGAAGGCTGCCCGTTCCTCCGCATTATTTGCGAATCCGAGGTCGGCTCGCCGG
>CANJEU010000076.1 GCA_947473445.1 Fidelibacterota bacterium
AATGCCCGAAGGGCCTGTCGCCCAACGGTCCGCGTGAAATCTTCAAGACGCTGTTCCCGAATCTCGGCCCGGTCGCGGAAACCCAGCTCGCCCGCGAAGCCATAAAGATGTACCCGAACGATCTCGGCGGGAATAAATTCGACTACATCACCGTTACCGGCAACGTCGCGAACGGCCTCAACCTCGACGGCAAGGTCGACGCGGACGACTTCACCAGCCCCACCGGCGAAAAAGGCATCGATAACGCTTTCTATCATGTCACCGGCTGCAATTCGCAGTTCCGTGGCCCGGAAGGCCAGCTGCAGCTGTTCGCCAATAAGCAGATCCCAGGCTTTGGTTATAACCGCATCCTGCTCGAAATCACCGAAGTCGACAGCCTCGCCGATGATCCGGATGTGATGGTCACCGTCTATCGCGGCCGCGATCCGCTGCTGCTCGACGCCACCGGTGAAAAGGTTGCCCCCGGCGGCACGCAGCGCGTCGACATGAAGTACGGCACAAAGATCATTCAGCAGTTCCGCGGCAAGATCGAAGGCGGCGTGCTGATGACCGAATCAAAGGACGGCAAGTGGCCGTGGCAGATCTTCGGCGGCGTGCCCTATGCGCTGCAGGTGCGCGATATGCGCTTTGCCATGAAACTCACCCCAACAGCCGCCAACGGCCTCATCGCCGGCTACTACGATACCGAATCTCTCTATAAGTGGCTGACCAGCTGGTCGACGCACCACCTCTCCTACGGCCAGCTTGAAGCGGCCGAGTTCCATTGGCAGGTCAAGAAGTACGCCGACGCCTATCCGGACGCACAGGGTAAGAACACCGCGATCTCGAGCGCCATCACGCTCGATATGGCACAGGTGTACATCGTTCACCCGGACCGTCCGGTGGCCGATGCCGGCCCGGCCACGTCCGGCACGACGCGCGCGACCCGCGCGGCCGAACAGCGCTAGAAGCGAACCGCGGAGGTCCCGGGCAAGAATCACGTTCGGGAACACTGCGAAAAAACAACGGCCCCCGCCTCAAACGGGGGCCGTTTTCCTTTGGCGGTAGTGCTTCAAGTCGTCCGCGCGAACGGCTTAGGGGCGTTCCTCGATGTTGACGGTTATTTCTTCATCCGTGATGACAACGCCAGGTATCGCGGCGCGGAGGCGCGCAATACCGGCCTCGCTCACCTTCGAATTGCCAACCGACATCATCAGCAAGCTCTTGAGGCCACGTAAGGCGTCCATGCCGCTGTCGGTAACAGCGGTGCTGCGGAAACGCAGGACTTTCAAACGCGGCGATGCCACCAATGCCGTAATGCCCGCATCGGTGACGGCGGTCCCGGATATTTCCAGCAAATAAAGCCGTGGAAGTGTCGCAATGCTCTTCATCCCAGCATCGGTAATCTTGGTTCGGCCGAGCAGCAGCTGACGCAGCTCGAGCCCCACCCTGGATTTCGCAATTGTCGCCAAGCCCGCGTCTGAAATCGGACTATTGAACAAGCCAAGAAGGCGAAGTTTAGGAAAATGATCGAGGTGGCTCAGGAGTTCGTCGTCCACCGACGTGTCCAGAAAACGAAGCATTTCGATACTGGGGAAAAGCCGCAGGTGATCGATGGCACGATTGTCGAATTGTTTTCCAATCAGACGGACCTCGATCGCCTCGGTTCCGGCGGGTGTGGTCCTGATCACAAAAGTCGCGCCCTGACTTACAAGCGCATCGAACGCCTTTTGGGCTTTCGCGTCGGCAAATATCGCCGGCGGCGGAACTGAATCGGCGGCGCGCGCCGAACCGGCCGACCGCAATGCCGAGGCCGCGACGCCTGCTGTCGCAACAAAGATAGCGAGCTGGTGAAACTTCCGCCGGATCATGAGCACCCCCTTCATTCTTCGTTGGCGAGATGAAGCTACTTTGGCGCTAAGCGTTTGTCGCCGTTTCGGGCTTTCGAAAAATTGCCTAATTGGGATTGCCGCCACGCCATGGGCGCCATCCCTGTCATGGCCCGAAAGGCAGCGGAAAAATTGGCGGGATTTTCAAATCCACAGGCTCGGCCGATGTCCGCGGCGCAATCATCCCCTTTCAAAAGCAGATGCTCGGCGGCGGCGATCCTTCTCTTCAATACAAACTGATACGGCGTGAGGCCAATGACGTCCCGAAAGCGGCGCAGAAAATGATGCTTTGCCATGCACGCGACTGCCGAGAGGCGGTCTAAGTCGAGGGGCGTGCGAATATTATCCTCGATGTAATCAACGGCGCGGCGGATGCGACGCACGGTTTCCTCCCGCGTCACTCGCCGCACGGCGGCAACTTTGCGCGTCTGGACAAAGACTTCGGCTTGAGCCGCAACCGCTTCGCCAACAATCGTGCACATGCCCGCTCTTACGATCTCGGGTGAAATCGCATCCACTTCCCACAGGGTTCTCAATGATGATCGCAGCCGGGATATCGACTCAGATACGCGATGCCGGATCGGCATGAATTCAGGCCTACCTGCCGAGACTGTATGGGCGTTAGCCAGCAGGTCGTCCTCCGAGCAAAAGTGGCTTGCCCAAGCGTCGCGGAGGTCCGTCTCGGTCAGAAATATCGTGAAGTTAAAGAGCGTGGATTCGGACGGAGTTCTAAATTCGTAGTCCTGACCGGCATTCACGACCACATAGTGGCTTTCGTCGATCCATAGATTTTGCCGCTCGACCTGAAATGGTACGCCCCCGCCACCGTAGGCCTTGATGGACCATCCGGCCGGACCCTTCCCATGACGATGGTAGGGCGGGCCCAGGATCATTTCGCTTGCGATATGGCGCGACGGCATTGTCCCAGAAGACCTTCTGATCACCACGCCCCGGCACTCTGTTCTAATTTGCCTCATGCGGAAAGAGGGGGAATACTTGGCGCGTCCTCGGGAGGGTCATGTTCATGCATGGGTTAACCGGTGCATTTATCGCCATCACGATGCTTGCGTCTCCGGCGCTTGGGGCGGATTTCGCGCAGATGTCGTTCATGTCCGGGTGCTGGAAAACTGCCCCCGGCGTCACCCCGGAGTATCGCGAATGCTACACGGCGCCGAAGGCCGGCATGATGCAAGGCTCAAGCCAGACCATCGAAAGCGGCAAGACGACGTTTTTCGAATTCAGTCTCGTAATCGAAGGCGGGGGCAAGATCGTCTACCGGCCCTTCATCAAGGGCGTCCAATCGGTGGACTTCACCTTGACGAAACTTGCGGCGGGCGAGGCGGTTTTTGAGAACCTCACCCACGACTACCCGCAGCGGGTCATTTACCGCAAAGGGAGGGATGGCAAACTCACCGCGCGCATCGAAGACGCGACGGGCAATAAATTCGAACAATGGGTGATGCAGCCACAGTGAGGCTTATCGCCCGACGCTGAACGAAAGCGATCCAAGACCGGCAAGCGTGACCGCGGCAACATCGTCGCGCGCCAGGGTAACCCCATCGCGCCGCGCTGAAGCGGCATACAATTACCCGGTCATATGGCCGGGATAGTATGGCTTTATCCTGCGTCTGCGGCCGCTTACTTTGCGGCCAGCGGGGGCACTTTCTGACCCATGGTGACATTGACCCGCGTCTTGCCGTCAGCGCCCCGGGAACAGATCACGCGGTTGACGTTCGGCCCTTCAACGTCAGGCGTCGTGTAGTCGGCGCGCAAGACCAGGCCCCATGCCTGTGATTGGGTGAAGAGCATATCGGTGAAGACCCAGGCCGAGGGCAACGACTTGAAACAAGCATCACGAAACGCCTCGTCGGCGGCGACGGGGGTTTCGTTCTCTGGAACGAGCGGGGCGAATTCGGCGGGCGCGGCCGGCGCCGGCTGCCGCGGGGGGCCGGGAAGCACATAAACGATGGCCGCGACGACCAAGATAAAAAGGACCGTAAGGCCTAGGGCTCGCATCATCGCTTGTTGCTCGTGTTAAGGGGGTCGATCTGACATCTGACACCGCAAATTAGCGTCGATGCGCCCGGACAGCTATTCATAAACGCGCACGGTGCGCGCGGCCGCGGACCGCCCTCAAGAAAGCTCAAGAGCACGGGCAAAACCTCTGACTTAAGATTTCCTGAATGACCCGCGCGGGCAGCGCAAGGCTGCTGTCAGCCAAAATTCCGCAGATCTCTTGTAAGTCGGTACGGCCCCAGCTGCATGATAACTGGCTGCACCCTAATGGACATTGTTGAAGCGGCTCATATTTGGCCCTATCGCGGACAAGACGATCATCATCCGGAAAATGGGCTACTGCTCCGCGGCGATCTCCACACCCTGTTTGATCTGGATATATTGGCCATATCACCACAGGACTTACGCGTCGCCCTTCACCCCGCCGCCATGTCCTCAGGGTATGATACGTTGCAGGGATTGATGCTGCGCGGATGTGAAATTCTTAGGCCGTCAAGACTTGCACTTGATCAACGGTGGAACACTTTCCTTGAAAAATGCCAAGCCAGCTCGCTGAATCTGCAAACACTTGAACCTGTGACCGTATCGTTTGTCTGAGTATCTCGCACTAGCAGCGTCGGGCTTTGGTCCCGCAGCGGAAACCTACAATGGAAAAACACTCGCCCAGCTATATGCTTCTGTCGGACTTTATTGGCAGGCAGATGCGCATGTCCCATATTTATCAGCCCGTCATGCTACGCGAGTTGCTGATCAATGATGGCAGAGCGACCGTCAATCAGATTGCGAAGGCTTTACTCGGGCGGGACGCGTCGCAGATAGAGTACTACGAGGCCATAGTGAAGAATATGGTGGGCAAAGTTCTCACCAAAAACCGCGGCCTCACCGAACGATCCGGCGATGAGTATTTCCTAAAGGGAACTTCCGGACTCGCGCCTGATGAACGTCGTGCATTGATCGTAATGTGCGAAGAAAAGATCGAGCAATACCTAGAGAAAAGAGGAGACACCGTTTGGGAGCATAGAACGAAAAGTGCTGGCTATATCTCTGGCACCATCCGTTATGACGTTCTTAAGCGCGCAAAGTTTCGTTGCGAACTGTGCGGGATTTCCGCAGGGGATCGCGCTCTCGAAGTTGATCATATCGTGCCTCGGAATTGGCAAGGAACGGATGATCCGAGCAACCTTCAAGCACTCTGTTATTCATGCAACGCAATGAAGCGAGATAGAGACTCCGAGGACTTTCGGCACGTGGCAGATAGTTATGACCACCGTGATCACGATTGCATTTTCTGTAATGTGCCAAAAACGATGATTGTCATGCAAAATGAACTCTGTTTTGCAGTGCGGGACAATTTCCCCGTTACAGAAATGCACACGCTGGTGATTCCCAAACGGCATACGCCAGACTATTTCTCGCTCTATCAACCGGAATTAAATGCCGCAAACTCGCTAATCGCGTCGTTGCGCTCTGACATAATGGGTTCAGGGCAAAGGGTTGATGGCTTCAACATCGGAATTAATGCCGGCAATTCTGCCGGTCAGACGATCTTTCATTGCCACATTCACCTGATTCCACGGCGGTCCGGTGACGTTGAAAATCCCCGAGGGGGAGTTCGGGGCGTAATACCACACAGGCAGACGTATTGAGCTAAGCCACTTTACTCGGTTTCGAGCCGCGCAATCTGGCGTCGACGCGGGTCAACACGCGAGCGGCAGCCTGACGATTGGCGCTAGCGACGTTGCGATCTAGCTAGCCTGCCAAGTCTAACGACCCTTGCTTCGGCTGCGCAGCCTCAAGGTAAGCGTTTGCATCAAGCCCCATCGATTGCAAAAACGGTGCATCCCGAAGCTTATTGCGCAAGCCCAACATGCGCTGCTCGGCCCTTCGGATGAAGACGTCGTAGGGCATTGCTCGAATCAACACATTGTCGCCCTTTTTATCGTCGCCAATTTCCGTTGGATCGACTTTGGAGCCCAGCACGTAACAAGTGACGTTGGTGGCGTCAGAAATCAGGCCCTTTGCCTTAAGCTCTTTCACATATTTCCAAGGCTGCGCTTTCTCCTCAGAACCAATGGTCACGCCAACCTTCTTGATTTCGGCAACGACCAATCTTGCCACACCCTGCACCTCATGGCCCAGGTCGTGGACGTCGCGGCTGTAAAAACCAACGCTACCGTCCGGTAAGATTACGAAGTCGGGTCGAAGGCGAGTACCACTGGCCGCTGACCCAAGAAGTTTGCGTATGACCTCGGTCATACCGCGATTGCTCGTAAACTCCAGGCTCTCAAATTCAGGGCCGAAAACCCAGAGACTGCGCTCGAAAAGCGGTTGGAGATCGGCCACCTCGTCTAAGGACTGATCACGCAATTTGCGGTCCAGCTCCTCGATCAGCTTCAGGCGTGTCTGAATTTCATCTAACGCCATCTTGGCTGATCGCACGGTCCAGTCATTTAGAAGCTGATTGAGCGTATCAAGATCACCCGGCTTCAAGTCATGAAGTTGGCCGAGCAATGCATACTTCGACGTGGCGAGTTCAAGATTCGCCAAGATCACCGCAATTTGCTCCACCTCATCTGTCTTGATGCTCGGGCAGGTATCCACGACGCGGTCGACAAACTGATTCCATCGATCTCTGCTGGCTGGAGGCATACGGCTCACCGCAGCTCCCACGTTCTCTTTGACTATGTTCTTGGCCTCTCGTCGACGCTGCTCAGTTGCGTTCGCGATCTTCTCGCGTATGCGTTCGTGCACTGAGGCTTTGGTCGCGGTCCATGCCTCATTCGTGGCTTCAAATCCGCTCCAGTCAGCCTTCACGGCATCCGCAAGAAAATCCGCGCGAACGATGAAGAGGAATCGTTTCGCTTCAGTCGTCCGACCATCGAGAATTCGTTCATCATCAAATCCGACCCAACTCGGCGTGCCGACAAGGCGCGCATTAACCCGCCACGCAATCCCATGCTGCTTGGTCGTTTTATCCGCTTTCTGAAGATCAATGACGTATAGATGCGCGATGCCAAGGCCCGGCACGGGGACGTCTTCCTCAGACAGAGACCTTTGGGGTATGTCGTCGAAAGTCACATTTGTGCCATCGACCGAGACCGTGAAACTCGGATCGATCAAGAAGCGCGAGCCGATCTCCTCGCGCACGGTTTGTGCAGTGACGTTGACGCCTTGCCCCAGAGGCGTGGAGATTTCTGTGCCATGACCCGCGACACCTGTACGTGTACCGATGACCCGAAGCTCGAAGGGACGTGAGGACACACTACGGCGCACCTCAAATGTAACTTCATTTCCATCGCGCCAGGTGCGGACAGTGTATGGATCACCAAACCGGAAGGCCGCGTGTCGTCCACGGCCATTACGACCGTAGGTTCGTCGTTTCGGGTAATCCTTGATCTCCGTCGGGGGATCGGCCTCAATGCCCTCTTCAGCGACTTTGTTGTAGTCGATGGTGCTCCAGCGACGTTCGAAGTCCGCGCGGCTCATCCCCTTGCCATTGTCCCGTATCGAGAACGGGATTTTTGATCCTCGCTCGGGCCATATGATATCGACTTGGGTCGCCCAAGCGTCCCACGCGTTGGCAACGAGTTCGACTATCGCCACCACGGGATCAGTGATGATCGGACCCGCGTGGCGTTCCAAGAAGCGCCCGTCGAAAAGAACACCTTGCTCGCTCGCCATTTTCCCCTGGCTGCTTCTTACGGCCGTCGGCCGTTACACTCTCGTCGATACATCAAACCAGTCTATGACGATCCACCGCCGACCAAAACAGTCCGTGAACATTCTTGCACTTACGGTGCACTTACGGCGCATCCCTCAAAATGGAGGTGCGTCGTAACTCATTGAAAGATTGGTGGGCCCGGCAGGACTTGAACCTGCAACCAGACCGTTATGAGCGGCCTGCTCTAACCAATTGAGCTACAGGCCCACCGTGTTTCGCCTTTGCCCGAACAGCGGCAGCGAAACTTATCCCCCAGCAGCAAAATGGCCAGCACTTACGTGCCGGCCATTTGGCATCTTAATGACTTCGCTCGGCTTTAGTTGTCGAGGAAGCTGCGCAGCTTACGCGACCGGCTCGGGTGCTTCAGCTTACGCAAGGCCTTGGCTTCGATCTGGCGTATTCGCTCGCGCGTGACCGAGAACTGCTGGCCGACTTCTTCAAGCGTATGATCGGTGTTCATGCCGATGCCAAAGCGCATGCGCAGGACACGTTCTTCGCGGGCCGTGAGGCTGGCGAGCACGCGCGTGGTGGTTTCGCGCAGATTGCCATGGATCGCTGCGTCGAGCGGTTGAATCGCATTTTTGTCTTCAATGAAATCGCCAAGATGGCTGTCTTCTTCGTCGCCGATCGGCGTTTCGAGCGAGATCGGCTCTTTAGCGATCTTGAGAACCTTGCGCACCTTCTCAAGCGGCATCTGCAGCTTTTCGGCCAATTCTTCCGGCGTCGGCTCGCGGCCGATTTCGTGAAGCATCTGGCGGCTGGTGCGCACCAGCTTGTTGATGGTTTAGATCAAGTGCACGGGGATGCGGATGGTGCGCGCCTGGTCGGCAATCGAACGGGTGATCGCCTGACGGATCCACC